>NZ_JBNBZS010000017.1:0-138610 GCF_049629625.1 Roseomonas chloroacetimidivorans
TGCTTCATGCCCGCCAGAATCGCAGGCTTTGCCGCCAGTTCCAAGCAAACCTTGCAATTCCAGCACCCCGAATCCCGAACTTTCCTGCCTCAGTTCAACGAGTTGCTGGTTATTCAGGGCCGACTACTCAGACCGGCTGAGGCTCCGCCTCAGGCCGATCTTCCGTCCAAGAGCCTTCACTTCCGATACGATGGCCCGCCGTTTCCAAGACGGCTCCGCAACTTCGGGGCCTATCCCTTCAGCGCCGCCAACTGGGCCCGCGCCCCGAGCACCATGTTCGTCACATCGCTTCCCATGGTGCCGAAGGTGAAGCCCATCGCGTGCATACGCTTCACATAGGCGCCGGTCGTGCAGTGGATGCCAATAAACTTCCCCCGATCCGCGCAGGCGCGCACAAGCTGCTCATAGATCCGCAGCATCTCCGGCTCTTCCCGGTCCATCACCGGTGGCAGGATGCCGAGCGAGATGCCGAGATCCGTCGGCCCGATATAGATCCCGTCCACGCCCGGCACGTCGAGAATGGCGTCGAGATTGTCCAGCGCCTCCTTCGTCTCGACCATTGGCAGGCACAGAACCTCGTCATTGGCGTTGTAGAAATAGCGCCCGGGCTCGCCATAGATGCCGGCGCGCACCGGCCCGTTGGACCGGGTGCCGAGCGGCGGATAGCGGCAGGCCGCGACGAAGGCCTCGGCCTGCTCGCGCGTGTTCACCATCGGGCAGATCAGGCCCTGCGCACCCGCATCCAGCAGCTTGCCGATGATCCCCGGCTCATTCCAAGGCACGCGGGCCAGCGGCGTCGGCCCGTGCCCCTGCATGCCCTGGAAGCAGGCGACCGCGGACATGTAGTCCTGCACCCCGTGCTGAAGATCGACGGTCAGGCTGTCGAAGCCGATCTGCGCCATGACTTCGGCCGAGAAAGCGGAGGGAATGGCCAACCAGCCATTTACCGTCTTGCTGCCGCCCTTCCAGGCATCCTTAAGCTTGTTCGCCACGCCGCGCTCCCTATCCCTTTGATCGTGCCGACACGGCCGGAGCCATGCGCGGCAGGTTCCACATCCTTCCTCGTCCCCCCGGCGGGCGCAATGGCAACCGGCCAGGAACCAGGCGTCCCCGCTTGCGCTGCATGTTGTTGCCATGACCCGGGCGAGAAGGCGTTATATCTGTGTCACGGCCCAGCCGTGCCTGGACGGAGCTTGCATGACCCCTGAAGCGGCTAACTCCGAGTACGAGGCGCGGATCGCCGGTGCGTTGGAGCGGGCCCTCGAGCGCAGGGCGATCACGCCTGTCTTCCAGCCGATCGTGCGCCTGGATAGCGGCGGGATCGACAGTTTCGAAGTCCTCGCGCGCTGGACAGATGACGATCTCGGCCCGATCTCGCCCGTCCATTTCATTCCGATTTTCGAGAAGCGGGGCCTTATCGCGCCCCTCACCTCCCATATCATCGAAACCGCCTGCGAGGCCGCGCGGGAATGGGGGGGTGATTTCGGCCTCGCCTTCAATATCTCGCCGCTGCATTTCCGGGATGGCGAGATGCCCGGGCTGCTAGAGGATGCCGTGCGGGCCGCGGGCTATCCCCTTGCCCGCACCCAGATCGAGATCACCGAAACGGCCCTGATCGGCGACATCGATGAGGCTCGCGACACGATCCACATGCTGCGCGAACGGGGGGTCCGGATCGCCCTGGATGATTTCGGGACAGGCTATTCCAGCCTGACCCGCCTCCAGGCCCTGCCCTTCGACAAGATCAAAATGGATGCCAGCTTCGTGCGGTCCATGGAGGAATCACGCGATAGCCGGAAGATCGTGGGGGCCGTGATTGGCCTGGGCCAGAGCCTCGGCATGCCAGTCGTGGCCGAGGGCGTGGAGACAGCCGGGCAGGCCGAGATGCTGAAGCGCCTGGGATGCGATTTCGGCCAGGGCTGGCTGTTTGGCCACCCCGTCCCGGCGGCGGAGGTGCCGAAGCTCCTGCGGACCCGGGGCGAGGCGGAGCATGACGTGGCACCGCGCGACCTCTCGACCAACCAACGCCTGGCGCAGTTGGAAGCCGTCTATGCGGCCGCCCCCATCGGCCTGTGCTTCGTCGATCGCGGGCTGCGGATCCTGAACGCCAACCGGCGATTTGCGGCGATGATGGGCGCGGAGGTGAAGGCGCTGCTCGGCCGCCCGGTCTCGGAGCTTGATCCCCATGCCAAGGCCTTCGCGCAGGCGGACATGGAACGGGCGATCCGTGAGGAGGCCATCCCGCCCCGCCTCTGGCAACTGCCGGCGGACAGCCGCACCGGCCTGCTTACCGTGGCGCCGGTACGGGACGAGAGTGGGGAGCTGATCGGCCTGTCGCTGGTGGTGACCGAACTGCCGGGCATGAAGTGAGGCGAAGGCCTTCCGATCCGGGCTCCATGGGCAAAGCTGCCCCTGGCCGTTAGGGTACCTTCATGCCCGAGCCTCAGTCCGCCTCCTCGGCCGGCGCCGCCTGGCGCATCACTTCGGAAACCGCCCCGCTGCGGGAAGTTCTGGTCTGCCCGCCTGATCATTACCGCTGGCTTCCCACCAACAGCATCGCCCGCCGCACGCTGGCCGGCGCGAACCAGGCGCCTGCCGTGGCCCATCTCCAGGCCCAGCACGCCGAGCTCGTCCACGCCATGGAACAGGGCGGCGCGATGGTCCGGCGGATCGCGCCCGAAGCTCATCTCCCCTACATGGCCTATACGCGCGACAGCGTGGTGGTCACGCATCGCGGCCCGGTCCTCTGCCAGTTGGAGCGCCCGCAGCGCCGCGGCGAATACGCGCCCCTGATCGATTACCATGCCGCCCATGGCAGCGCGTTCTGGCGCAAGTCCAGTGCCGGGACGCTGGAGGGCGGCGACATCCACATCATCCGGCCCGGCCTGGCCGCCATCGGCGCCTCGGGCGGCCGCACGGACAGGGCCGGCGCGGAACAACTCGCCGGTTGGCTGCGCGAGGAAGGCTGGGAGGTGCACGTCGAGGACTTTGACGAGCATTTCCTGCATCTCGACGTCCTCTTCTGCATGGCCGCGCCTGGCCTGGCGGTGGCCTGCGAGGACGTGCTGGACCCCGGTTTCCTGAGCTGGCTGCGGGCCCATGGAATCCGCTGGATCCCCGTCCCCTACCGCGCCGCCATGAATCTTGGCTGCAACATCCTCGCCCTCGGCCATGGCCGCGTGGTATCGGCACGGGAGAGCACGGCCCTGAACGCCGCCCTTCGCGCCGAGGGGCTGGAGGTGCTGGACCCCGCCCTTTCCCTCTTCACCGCCGGCGGCGGCGGTCCCCACTGCCTGACCTGCCCCCTGCGGCGCGACGACTGACCCGGAACCAAGCCATGACTGCCGAAACCCGCCCCGTCGACCACGTGATTGCCGCCTGCCGCGCCTTCATGGGCGACCGCATCACCACCAACGCCGCGATCCGGGACCAGCATTCGCACGGCGAGGACACCACCACCCCAGTCCAGCCCGACGCCGTCGCCTTCGCCGAGACGACCGAGGAGGTCTCGCAGATCCTCGCCCTCTGCCACCGCCACAACGTGCCGGTGGTGCCCTTCGGGGCCGGGACGAGCCTGGAGGGCCATGTCACCCCGGTCCGGGCGGGCATCAGCCTCGACCTCTCCCACATGAACGCTATCCTGGATGTCAGCCAGGAGGACATGGACTGCCTCATCGAGCCCGGCGTGACCCGCCACCAGCTCAACGACCATCTGCGCGACCAGGGACTGTTCTTTCCCGTCGATCCCGGCAGCGTTTCCACCATCGGCGGCATGTGCGCGACCCGCGCCAGCGGAACCAATGCCGTGCGCTACGGCACGATCCGCGAGAATGTGCTGGGCCTGGAAGTCGTGCTGGCCGATGGCCGCGTGATCAATACCGGCGGCAGGGTCCGCAAGGCCGCCAACGGCTATGACCTGACGCGCCTGGTCATCGGCAGCGAGGGCACGCTCGGCGTCATCACCAAGATCCGCCTGCGCCTGCATGGCATCCCCGAGGCCACCTCAGCGGCCGTCGTCCAGTTTCCGGACATGAAGGGCTGCGTCGAATCGGTGATCCAGGTGATGCAGCTCGGCGTGCCCGTAGCCCGCATCGAGTTGCTGGATGAGGTGCAGATCGCCGCCTGCATCGCCTATTCCAAGCTCGACAGCCTCCAGGTGCTTCCGACGCTGTTCCTGGAGTTCCACGGCACCGAGGCCGGGGTAAGGGAGCAGGCGGAAGCGGTGGAGGCCATCGCGACGGAGATGGGCGGCCTCGGATTTGCCTGGGCGGCCGATCAGGAGACCCGTAACAAGCTCTGGACCGCACGGCACAACGCCTATTACGCGGCGATCGCCAGCCAGCCGAATTCCCGCGGCGTGACCACGGATGTCTGCGTCCCGATTTCCCGGCTGGCGGAGGCGATCCTGGGGGCCAAGGAGGATATCCTGGCGTCCGGCCTGTCCGCCCCCATGGTCGGCCATGTCGGCGACGGCAACTTCCACACCGTCATCCTCGTGGACCAGAACGACCCCACGGCGCTGGAGCGCGCCTGGGCGCTCGACCGCAAGATCGTCGCCCGCGGCCTTGCGCTGGGCGGCACCTGCTCGGGCGAGCATGGCGTAGGCCTGGGCAAGCGCGAATTCCTGGAGACAGAGCACGGGCCGGAGGCGCTGGCCGTGATGCGCAGCATCAAGGTGGCGCTCGACCCCAAGGGCATCCTCAACCCCGGCAAGATCTTTCTGAACTAGCCTTAGCCACACCAAGGGATCACGGCGACCCCGGCCCCATGAAGGGCCGGGGCGCGGAGGAAACCGTCACCCATGCCCGATGACGCGCGGGACACCATGCCTGTCCTGCCACCCGCCCCGCCATCCGCGCCCGCCCCGGCGCCTGCCGCCCTGACTTCCCTGGGCGGCCTCGCCTTCCCTATCCTCGTCCTTACCCTCGGCCATGTGCTGTCCAATGCCGTCCGCACCCTCCCGGCCATCGCGGCGGATGTGCTGGGTCATGATCTCGGCGTCACGCCGCAGGGACTCGCTTCCCTGACAGGCGCCTTCAACTTCTCCTTTGCCCTGGCCCAAGTGCCGATCGGCGTGGCGTTGGACCGCTTCGGCGTGCGCCGCGTGTCGCTCACCTTGTTCTGGATCACCACGGCCGGCGCGGCGATCGCCACCCTTGCCGGCGGCCCGGCGGGTTTCCTCCTCGCCCAGCTCGTCCTTGGCACGGGCTGCGCGGGGATGATGATCTGCCCCATCACCTTTGCGGCGAAGCGGCTCGACGCCACGCGCTTCGGCCTCTGGTCCGGCCTCATCCAGGCCTTCGGCAACAGCGGTATGCTCCTCTCCGCCAGCCCCCTCGCCTTCCTGGTCGAGACCACGGGCTGGCGCGCGGGCTATGGTGCGGCCACCGTCTTCGGCCTTACCGCCCTTCTTCTGGTCGCGCTGCTGGTGCGGGACGCACCGCCGCCCGGCCCTCATGCCAGCCTTGCCCGCGACGCACGCGAGGTATTGCGGCTGACCATCGCGCGCCGGCTGCGCGGGGTCATGGCCATCGCCTTCACCTCCTTTGCGGCCGTGATCAGCGTACGCGGCCTCTGGGGCGGTCCCTGGCTGATGCAGGGCAAGGGCTTCCCCAGGATCGAGGCCGGAAACATCCTTCTCCTCGCCACCACCGCCCTCGTCTTCGGTCCGGCGTTCTGGGGGGTGGTGGACCGGCGCTTCGGCCATCGCCGACTGATCCTCCTGGGCGGCCATCTCCTGGCCGCAATCAGCCTCGCCCTGGTCGCACTGGGCGGGCCCGGCGGTCCCTTCGGCGCGTTGCCGCCGGCCTGGGATGCGATGACGCTCCTGGCCTTCGGTCTTTTCATCTCCGTGCAGCCACTGACCTTCACCCTGACCCGGGCGGTGGTGCCGCCGGAGCAGGTGGGCAAGGCGATGTCGGCCGTGAACCTGTCCTATTTCGCCGGCGCCGCCGTGCTGCAGGCAGCTTCTGGCCCTGTGGTGCTATGGGCGGGGATCGGGGCGGGGCTCCTGTTCTTCGCGGCCCTGCTTGTGGTTGGAACACTGCTCTTCCTGGCGCTTGATAAGCGCCAGGCTTGAGCACCGGCCAGGTTCAAGGTCAGCCTGGCGGGCGGCGCACCCGCAGCACGTTTCCCTCAACCCCCTCCACCCGCACCGTCTCGCCGGGAGCATAGACGGCGCCGACCACGCCTCGCGCGGGCCAGTCGCTGTCCCCGAGCCGCACCCGTAGCCCCGGCCCGGCCGATGACAGCACCACCCCCTCACGCCCCACCAGCCCCGCCTCGGGCGTGTTCAGCGTGGCGGGTCCCGCGGCCCGGCGGTGCCGCAGCGCCAGGGCCACACCTGCGGCCAGCAGGATGACAAAAACCACCACCTGCCAGGCGAAGCTGATCCCCGCGGCGAGAAGGACCAGCCCCGTGCCGAGAGCCGCGATGCCGGCCCAGAGCAGGAAAGCCCCAGGAAGAAGCAATTCCGCGCCGAGCAGCACCAGCCCGGCCAGGACCCAGATCAGCCAGGATTCCAAGGGCCACCCCCTGTGCGCGGAACCGATGCGGCCTGGGCCGTCGGTGCCGGAGGCGGCGGGACAGGCGGAGCGGGTGGCGCGGCATAGCCCATCGGAGTCGTGGGCGCGGTCCGGACCAGGGAGGCGGCCGAGGGCGACGTGCCGCCGCCCGATCCTGCGCGCAGAAGCTCCAGCGCCGCGGTCACCCCGCCCGCGAGCCCTGCCGCTTCCATCGGCACAATGACAAGGCGGGAGGACGGGTTCGCCGCCATCGCCTGGAAGGCCGCCACATATTTCTCGGCCACGAAGTAGCGCAGCGCATCGCCGCCTGCGCCGGAGGCGGCATCGGCCACCATCCTCGTCGCCGCTGCCTCGGCCTGGGCCATGCGCTCCCGTGCCTCGGCGTCGCGGAAGGCGGCCTCGCGCCGCCCCTCCGCCTCCAGCACCAGGGCCGATTTCGCGCCCTCGGCCCGCACCACGGTCGCTCGCCGCTCGCGCTCCGCTGTCATCTGCAGGTTCATCGCGCGGATCAGGTTCTCCGGGGGTTCGATCTTGCGGATCTCCACCCGGTTCACCTTCACACCCCAGGGATCGGTCGCCCCGTCCAGCGTGACCAGCAGCGCCGAGTTGATCCGCTCACGGGAAGACAGGGTCTGGTCCAGGTCCATCTCGCCGATCACGGCGCGGATATTGGTCATGGCCAGTGCGGTCAGCGCTGCCTGCAGGTCCTGCACCTGATAGGCCGCCTTGGCGGGGTCCATCACCCGGTAATAGACAATGCCGTCCACTGTGACGGTCGCGTTGTCCCGCGTGATGACCGATTGCTCGGGAATGTCGAGCACCACCTCCTGCACATTCATCCGCCGCCCGATCGCGTCCACATAGGGGATCACGAAATTCAGCCCGGGCTGAAGCAGATGGGTGAAGCGCCCGAAGCGCTCCACCGTCCATACCTCGCCCTGGGGCACGGTGCGGATGCCCTTGGCTGCCGTTACCACGGCCAGGATGAGAATGACGGCAAAGACGATGATGCTGCCGGACACCGCCATGGGCGAATCCTCCTCGAACGGCGAAGATTACCCTGGATTCACCCGGCCAGCGCGGCCGAACCATCCGCGGATCTTGCGGCGGCGCGGCCTGCTGATGTCAGGCGCCGCCTACCCCGCCAGCGCCCGCGTCAGCCCTGCCGCTGCCTCGGCCACCAGCGGCTTGATCCGCTCGACCTCAGGCCAGAGCCGTTCATGCGAGCCGGAGAGCGTCAGCACGCCGCAAAGCACATTGCCCGGCTGGAGCACCGGCGCGGAAATCGCCGCCGCGTCGAGGTCCCGGCTCCCAGGCGTGGCCACCACGGGGAGCGGCCCCTCCGGAATCGGCTCCGCCGCCTCGCCAGGAGCCGGATCCCAGATTGCGAAGACCCGCCCCGTCGCGGCGCCCCCGAGCGGCATCAGGTCGCCCGCTTGCACCGCCACCCGCAGCGTGCGCGGCGGTGCAGCGCGGTAGAGGCAGACCCGCCGCTCGTCATCCACCTTCACCCAGAAGGTCGCGCCCTGCCCTGTTGCCTCCGTGAGCGACTCCAGCACCGGCGGAACCAGTGCCTCGAGCCCCAGGCTGCGAGAGAAGAGAGAGCCCCAGTGCAGCAGCATCGGACCGGGCGACCAGGACCCGTCGAGATTGCGCTTCACGCAGCAATGCCGTTCCAACGAGGCCAGCAGCCGCAGGATCGTGCTCTTATACAGTCCGGTTCGCGCGGCGAGCACTCGCAGCGGCAGCGAGGTGTCGCCTGGGCGGAAGGCGCCCAGCACGGTCATTGCCCGCCCGACCGCCGCCACGCCGGAGGCGGTAGAAGGCGGCGACAGCAGGCGCCCCCGCGACGGGGCAGCTTCCCCCGGGGCGCGCTGCGTTACACTCCCTGGCACCTGACCGTCCGGCAGCTCCGAGCGGATCGCGGCGTCGTCGGAGGTCAGGACGATAGGTTCCATGGCTGATCTCCCGTCCGGCGCTCGCGCGCCAACATTGGCGGCTACTCTGCCGCCCTCTCCGGCCATCTGTGCGGCGGGGCCAGCACAGACCCCGCCGCACAGATGGCCGCGACGGACTATCGACCATCCCATGTTAACGCGGAAAGGGATTAATGCCGTCTGATGGAACAGAACACACTCAGTTGCGAAAGATTGTCAACGTCAATGTTATTTCCGCCAGCGGCATGACAGCGGAGGCTCAAGCTGAACTAGACGGTTCAGAGCACTTGCACGTGAACGATCGTTCAGCCACATGCCGCCCCATGATGCGCCGCACGAACCGCCCGGTGGCCCGCGCCAGCCGCGCCGTAGCCCTTGCCCTCCTCGCGGCCGCTCCCCTGATCGGCAGCAGTCCTGCTCTTGCCCAGTTCGGCCCTCAGGGCCCGCCGGCCGTCGGCGTCCAGGAAGCGGCTCGCCACCCGGTCACCGAAAGCACCGACTTCGTCGGCCGCGTGGAGGCGGTGGAGCGTGTGGACATCATTGCCCGCGTGACCGGCTTCCTACAGGAGCGCCTCTTCGAGGAAGGCCAGGAGGTGAAGAAGGGCGATCCGCTTTACCGAATCGAGCGATCCTCCTTTGAGGCCGAGCTTGCCCGCGCACAGGCCCAGATCGCCTCCGCCGAGGCGGAGGTCGCCAATGCCCGCGTCACCCTCTCCCGGGCTCAGGAGCTGACCCGCACCGGTGCCGGCACCCGGGTTGCCCTCGACAATGCGGTCGCCCAGGAACGGACTGCCAACGCGCAGCTCGTCGCCGCCCGTGCCGCCGCCCGCGCCGCCGAGATCAATCTCGGCTATACGGAGATCACCTCGCCCATCGACGGCAAGATCGGCCGCACCAACGTGACCATCGGCAATGTCGTCGGCCCGACCGCCGGCGCCCTGGCCACCATCGTCAGCCAGGATCCGATGCGGGTCTCCTTCCCCGTCTCCCAGCGTCAGGCGCTGGAGATGCGCGACCGTTATGCCAGCCGCGGCGGGGTGGAGGCGGTGCAGGTCCGGTTCCGGACCGTCGACGGCAAGCTCTATCCCGACATCGGCCGGATCGAGTTCATCGACAACCAGATCAACCGCGCCACCGACACCATTCTCGTGCGCGCCCGGGTTCCCAACCCGCGCCGGCCGGAGATCGGCAGCCGCGCCCTGATCGACGGCCAGTTCGTCACGGTGCTCGTCGAGGGGGTGGAGCCGGTGCTGGCCATCACCATTCCCAGGTCGGCCGTTCTTCAGGACCAGCAGGGCAACTACGCTTTCATCGTGGACAATGAGGGCAAGGCCCAGCGCCGCAACCTCCGTCTGGGCCGCAACACCCCGCAGATCGCGGTGGTGGAGGAGGGGCTGAACCCAGGCGACAAGGTGATCGTCGAGGGCATTCAGCGTGTTCGCCCGGGCCAGGAGGTGAATGCCGCGCCCGTGGCCGCTGCCCCCGGCGGCGGCGGTGCGCAGGGCGCCACCACGGCGCAGGGCTCCAACAACACCCCGAACAGCAACGCGGCCCAGGGCGGCAGCGCCGCCTCCGGCAACACCGGCGCGCCGGCTGCACCCGGTGGTGGTGCCAATTCCGGCAGTGCCACGACCGGCAATGCCGGCACGGGGAATTCCCCTGCCAGCTCCGCAGCCGGCCAACCTAACCAGGGCACCGCCCAGGGTGCGCCCGGCGGCGCCGGCGCATCGCCCCCGGGCGCCCCGGCCGCACCCAGCACCGGCAGTCCCGGCACCGCCCAGCCCAGCGCAGCCTCCCCCCCCGCCAACCAGTCCACCACGCCGCGTTAAGGCGAGCAGGCAGGCATGATCTCCGGAACCTTCGTCGATCGCCCCCGGCTGGCGATCGTCATCGCGCTGCTCACGCTCATCGCGGGCTCGATCTCCCTTATCCGCATTCCGGTCTCCCAGTTTCCGGACATCGTGCCGCCACAGGTCTCGGTTTCCGCCCGCTACCCCGGCGCCTCGGCCGCGGTGGTGGAGCAGACCATCGGCCAGGTGCTGGAAGGCCAGATCAACGGCGTGGACCGCATGATCTACATGCGCTCCAACTCCGCGAACGACGGCACCTACTCCCTGAACGTCTCCTTCCAGCTCGGCACCGACCCTGACCTGGCGACAGTGAACGTCAACAACCGCGTCCAGGCCGCCATGGCCCGGCTGCCGCAGGAGGTGCAGCGCAGCGGCGTTACCGTCCGCAAGCAGTCCTCCGCCGTGCTGATGTTCGCCTTCCTCTACGCGAAGCAGGGCGGGCTCGACCCGCTCTTCCTGTCAAACTACTTCACCATCAACATGATGGACGACCTGGCCCGCGTCGCCGGCGTCGGCCAGGTGAACGTCTTTGGTGCGCAGGATTATTCCATGCGCATCTGGTTCGAGGTGGACCGGCTCAACTCCCTGAACATGACGCCACAGGACGTCATCACGGCGATCCAGGGCCAGAACGTTCAGGCTGCGGTCGGGCGCCTCGGCGGCCGCCCGATCGGTGATGACCAGTCATTCCAGATCAATCTGGAGACCCGCGGCCGACTCCAGACGCCCGAGGAATTCGGCAACATCGTCGTCCGCGCAAACCAGGACGGCTCGGTCCTACGTGTGCGTGACGTGGCGCGGGTCGAGATCGGCGCCGCCAATATGGACACGGAAAACCGCTTTAACGGCCAGCCGGCTATCGCCTTCGGCATCTACCTGGCCCCGGGCGCTAACGCCGTGCAGGTCTCGGGCGCCGTGAAGCAGCGCCTGCAGGAACTGAGCGCCCGCTTTCCTCAGGGCCTGGACACCGAGGTTTTCTACGACAGCTCCGACTTCGTGAACGAGACGATCCACGAGGTCATCAAGACCCTGCTGGAAGCCTTCGCCCTCGTCGTCATTGTCGTCTACCTCTTCCTCGGCAGCTGGCGGGCGACCATCATTCCCACCATCGCCGTCCCAGTCAGCCTGGTCGGCGCCTTCATCATCCTGCTCGGCCTTGGCTACTCCGCCAACACGGTCTCCCTGCTAGCCATGGTGCTGGCCATCGGCATCGTGGTGGATGATGCCATCGTGGTGGTGGAGAACGTCGAACGCGTCATGGAGGAGCATCCGGAGCTCTCCACCGCGGACGCCACCAAGAAGGCGATGCAGGAAATCACGGCGCCGATCATCGCCATCACCCTGGTCCTTCTCTCCGTCTTCGTTCCGATTGCCTTTATTCCCGGCCTCTCGGGCGAGTTGTTCCGGCAGTTCGCGGTGACGATCTCGGCCTCAATGGTCATCTCGGCCATCAACGCCCTGACCCTCTCCCCCGCCCTCTGCGCGATCATCCTCAAGCCCCATCACGGGCCACGCCGCGGCCCGATCGGCTACGTCCTTCGCAGCATCGACTGGACCCGGGACCGCTATGCCGGCGGCGTACGCCGCCTGGTGCGCGTCTCCGTCCTCTCCCTCCTCCTCACGGCGGGGTTTGGGTTCGGCATCTGGACGATCAGCAAGGTAACGCCGACGGGCTTCCTGCCGCAGGAGGACCAGGGCGCATTCTTCGTCCAGGCCCAGCTTCCCCCGGGTGCCAGCGTCGCCCGCACGCGCGAGGTGGTGCGCCAGCTTGAAGAGATTGTCCGCCCGATTCCCTCCGTGCAGGGCACGCTGGGCATCGTTGGCTTCTCCCTCATCGATGGTGGCGCCCAGTCCAACTCGGCCTTCATGGTCGTCCGGATGAAGCCCTTTGCGGACCGTACGGGGGTCGCCGACAGCGTCCAGGCCGCCATTGGCCGGGTCTTCGGCACGACGCAGGGTATCCGTACCGCGAATGTCTTCGCCTTCAACCTGCCGCCTATCGTGGGCCTCGGCACGGGCGGCGGCTTCGAATACATCCTGCAGGATTATGAGGGCCGCGATATCAATGCCCTCGCCGCCACAATGCTCGGCCTGATCGTGCCCGCGAATCAGGACCCGAACCTGACCGCCGTCTTCTCGACTTTCGCCTCCAACAATCCCTCGATCTTCCTGGAGGTGGACCGCGACAAGGCCCAGGCGCTGGGCGTTCCCATCAGCAGCATCTTCACGACCCTGCAGGCGGCGCTGGGCGGCTTCTACGTCAACGACTTCAACCTCTATGGCCGCGTCTGGCAGGTGAACATCCAGGCGGAGGCCGCCGACCGCAACGACGTTGACGACATCTGGCGCATCCAGGTCCGCAGCAACAGCGGCGAGATGGTGCCGCTGCGCGCCTTCGCCGATGTCCGCACGGTGGTCGGCCCGCAGACCATCTTCCGCTACAACAACTATCGCGCCATCTCGATTAATGGCGCCCCTAGGCCGGGCGTCTCCTCCGGCCAGGCGCTGGCCGCGATGGAGCAGCTTTCCGACCGGGTGCTGCCCAATGGCTATGGCTATGCCTGGACCGGAACGGCCTATCAGGAGAAGCTGGCGACGGGACAGACGGCCTATATTCTCGCCCTGGCCGTCCTCTTCGCCTACCTGTTCCTGGTCGCGCTTTATGAGAGCTGGACCATCCCCATTCCGGTTCTGCTCTCTATCGCGGTGGGCGTGCTTGGCTCTTTCGTGGCTATTCTGCTGGGCAAGCTCAGCCTCGATATCTATGCCCAGATCGGGCTGGTCGTGCTGATCGCCCTGGCCGCGAAGAACGGCATTCTGATCATCGAGTTCGCCAAGGAGGCGCGGGAGCGCGGCATGGGTATCCGCGAGGCTGCCGCCGAGGGGGCACGGCTGCGGTTCCGCGCGGTGATGATGACCTCCATCGCCTTCATCCTCGGCCTGGTGCCGCTGGTCACGGCGGAGGGTGCGGCGGCAGTTTCCCGCCGGGCGGTGGGCACGCCGGTCTTCGGCGGCATGCTCGCGGCCTCGATCATCGGCATCTTCATGATCCCGATGCTCTATGTGGTGTTCCAATCGGTGCGTGAGCGGGTGAAGGGCTGGTTCGGCCACAAGCCGCCGGAAACGCCCTCGGCCACGCCGCACTCGGCGCACTGAACCGCGCGGGGCAGGTGACCTGAGGTCACCTGCCCCGTTTTTTATAGCGAGCCTTTCGCTCCCACCCTGGCGGAGGCTCGCCAGCAGGCCAGGCCGCCCATCGTCCGCCTTGGTGCAAACTTCCGCGCCGACGCGGCCGAGTTCCATGGCAGAGTGCCGTCCTCCATTCTCGCCCCGACCGCGTGCCCCTGGATGTCGCCTCTTGCACCGTCGCGATCCGTCGCGTCAGGGCCAGGCTGTAACAGGGCGGAAAGCCCCCTTCCCGCGGCCGCTCCATCTCTCCATGATCATGCCCCGCGAACCTGAGGGAGAGCACCATGGCGAAGTTCGGTCTCAGCCAGCCCCTGCGCCGGGTTGAGGATCCCCGCCTTCTCAAGGGCGGCGGCCGCTACACCGATGACCTCGTGCCCAGTGGCGTCGCGGCGAACGCCGCCTTCGGCACCATCCTCCGCTCCCCGCATGCCCATGCGCGCATCCTGTCCATAGACACGAGCGCCGCGGCCGCGATACCCGGGGTGCTGGCCATCCTCACCGGCGCCGACTGGAAGGCAGAGGGCCTGAACGAGATTCCCTGCTCCGTCCCGCTGAAGAATCGCGATGGCACGCCTCGCGGGGAAACCCCGCGCGGGGCGCTTGCCCAGGACTTCGTCCGCCATGTCGGCGATCCCGTCGCCTTCATCGTCGCCGAAAGCCATCAGGCCGCGCGCGACGCCGCCGAGGCGATCATGGTGGACTATGAGATGCTGCCCTCTGTCACCGACCTTGCCACGGCTACCGAACCTGGCCGGCCCCAGGTCTGGCCGGGGGTCGCGAACAACACGGTCTTCGACTGGGAGACCGGGAACCGCGTAGAGACGGAGCGGCTTTTCGAAAGCGCGGCGCATGTCACGCGCCTGACGATCGTCAACAACCGCATCGTCGTTTCCTCCATGGAGGCCCGCGCGGCCCTGGCCGAATATGACGCGGAGACGGAGCGCTTCACCCTCCATGCCGGCACCCAGGGAAGCTGGTCGGTGAAGAGCATGCTTGCCGGCGTGTTCAACATCCCCGAGGAGAAGTTGCGCGTCGTCACCCATGACGTGGGCGGCGGCTTCGGCATGAAGCTCTTCACCTATCCCGAATATGCGCTCTGCATGATGGCGGCGCGGCGGCTGAAGCGTCCGGTCCGCTGGACCAGCGAGCGCACGGAGGCCTTCCTCTCCGATACCCATGGCCGGGACAACATCACCACGGGTGAGCTTGCCCTCGACAAGGACGGCAAGTTCCTGGCGATGCGCACGAAGAACATCGCCAATATGGGCGCGTATCTCTCGAATTACGGGCCCTTCATCCCGACACTGGCCGGCACGAAGGTCCTCGCCAGCGTTTATGGCTTCAAGGCCATCCACGCGCATGTCATCGGCGTGCTCACCAACACCACGCCCGTGGATGCCTATCGCGGCGCCGGCCGGCCGGAGGCGAACTATCTGGTCGAGCGGCTGATCGACGCCGCCGCGCGCGAGACGGGAATCGACCGCGTCGAGTTGCGCCGTCGGAACATGGTTCCCTCTTCCGCCATGCCGCACACCACGCCGGTCGGGCAGACCTATGACTCCGGCGAGTTCGAGCAGGTGCTGGATCACGCGCTGAAGCAGATCGACTGGGCCGGCTTCCCCGCACGGCGCGCCGAAGCCACCGCGCGCGGCAAGCGCCGGGGTATCGGCCTTGCCTATTACCTCGAAGCCACCGGCGGCTCGGACAGCGAGCGCGCGGAGGTACGATTCGCTAGGGACGGCATGGTCGAGGTGCTGGTCGGAACACAATCCACCGGCCAGGGCCACGAGACGGCCTATGTGATGATCACCGCCAATGAACTAGGCATCCCGGTCGAGAAGATCCGCGTCATCCAGGGCGATTCGGACGAGATCCCGACGGGCGGCGGCACCGGGGGAGCGCGTTCCCTCTATTCCGAGGGCACGGCCCTTCTCGCCACCACGGCGACGGTGATCGAGAAGGGCAAGCAGGCCGCCTCCGAGGCGCTGGAGGCCTCACCGGCCGATATCGACTTCGCGGGCGGCCGCTTCACCATTGCCGGCACGGACCGCGCGATCGGCATCCTGGAACTGGCCCAGACGCAGCAGGCCCGCGCGGCGCGCGGCGAATCCGTCACTCTGCTCGATGCCGCCGAGATTGCTGCTATCCCGACCCACACTTTCCCGAATGGCTGCCACATGGCCGAGGTGGAGGTCGATCCGGACACGGGCTTGGTCACGGTCGTTCGCTACATCGTGGTGGATGATGTCGGCCACGCGCTGAACCCGCTGATCGTACGTGGGCAGGTGCATGGCGGTGTGGCCCAGGGCATCGGCCAGGCGATGCTGGAGCGCACGGCCTACGACCCTGACAGCGGCCAGCTTCTTTCCGCATCCTTCATGGACTACGCGCTTCCGCGTGCCAGCGACCTGCCGCCGGTGGAGGTGGACTTCGTTTCCGTCCCCTGCCTGACCAACCCGCTCGGCGTGAAGGGTGCGGGCGAGGCCGGGGCGGTCGGTTCGCCGCCGGCCGTCATGAACGCGCTGGTCGATGCCCTTTCCCCGGATGGCGTCACTCATATGGACATGCCAGCTACGCCGGAGACGGTCTGGAAGGCGCTGGAACTGGCCCGCGCTGCCTAGACTTTCTCCGTCCACTTGCGCCGAGTTCAGATACTCCGGCCATTTGTCTGAAGGAACGAGTTACGCTGCAGGGTGAGTTCGCCCTGCAGCGATCTGCAATTGGGCGCGGTTGATTCGGTCGCAGGCGAGGAGGCGGCCTGCTTCAAACCGGAGCGCGCTTCCCGCGCGAGGCCTACTTTTCATGCCGGAGACGATGGAATGATCGTCTGCCCGCTTGGCTCAAATGACCGCACCCCGTCGACGGCCGACATCACCCGCCCAATCAGTCCGGCGGCGGTCATGCTTATTGAAATGCGGCCCCTTCCTCGGGACTGATAACGATCTGCATTCAGGCCAGAACCGCAAGAGAATTGGACCTGCCCACCCCCAAAGAAGCGGCTTCCGCGAAGATTGACGAAAACCAATCAATCACTGCGTGCAAACTTCTCGGAAATTCTACTTAGGCCGGCAAATTCTTTCTTCGGGCGTCTTATCCGAAGCTCTCATACTTTTTGTCCTTTGTTATAGACGCAGAGCCGCTTCCAACCTTTTTGGAAATGATTTTCACTTCGTTACGGGTGTCCTGTTATGTTGGAAGACATCGCTCGGATCGCTGTCTCCCGTACGGCACTCCCGCGGCGTGGAGTGAGGCGGACGGTGTCACCAGTGGCGGTGGTCGTCGTGTCGGTGGCACCGCGGCAAATCCACCTACTGCCCCCTTTTCTCCGGTCGCTGGCTCAGTCGCGCGGCGCGGGCCATGTGCCAATCGCTCCCAAGACGCTCGCTGTGCTGATTACGGTGGAAGACGCGGAAGGTCTTACCGCGCTCGAGACCGTGGCATTGGATTGTCCTTTCCCCCTCCGGGTTTGCGCAGGCCTGAAGGACATCATTGACGCGATCCACTGCGCGACGCTCTGGGCTCGCATATTGGGCGCGACAGGCGCACCCGTTTTATTGACAGATGTGGCCCGGCCGGTAAGGCCGCGCTGGGCGTATGAGGTGCTCGCCGCCCTGCGGGACGGCGCAGATCTGGTGGTGCGCCGCCGGACCCTCCTGGGAGGCCTGTTTGGCAGGCCCGTGCCTCCGCTTGCACTATCCCGACAGGCGCAGTCCGGGTTGCTCCGCCTCTCCGGGAGCCGTCGCAACATAAGATCAGAAAGACTCGTTGCCATGCTCCCGGGCCGTGTGTCGGCTGTCCGCTGCTGATCAGCGGCCGTTTCGCGGCTTGTCACCGCATCACCAGCACGGCACGGCTCCGGGGAACCGCCCCCCGCATAATGCGCCCTTCCGACCAAGGCGCAGCCGGCCCTTCCAAGAAGTGCAGCCCTGTCACCCGGAACCCGCCCGGCTGCAGGGCCAGGTCAAAGGCCACCCCACCTTCGGCGCCATCGGCGGCGCCATATTCCGGTTGAAAGGAGGCCAGCACTAGCGGCCGCGCCGAGCGCAGCCGCGAAAGTCCGATCGGCCCCCCTCCACCACGCCGCCGCGGGCACGAAGCGCAAGCCAGGCAGTCACAGCCTCCGGCCTTTTCCAGGAATCTGCCATCCGGTCGGCCATGCCGGCCAGGAACCGGCGCGCCCCGTCTCCGCCCACTTGGCTGTTCCCTGAAGGAAGTTCCGCCATCAGTGCCGCCTGCAGGCTGGCGGCGGCCGCAGGTCCATCAAACTGCCGGAGCAGCGCTGGCGCATCCTGCTGCCGGATGGACGCACTCGGTTGTAAGGCCAGCAGCCCGGAAAGTATGAGCCACGCCGCAGTCAGGATGACGGCAGCGCCCCCAGCCGCCATTATCCGCAGCAGGTGCCAAGTGTGATTAGCCAGCCTTGCTGCCGAACCAGCTCTGCGCGTGGAAGGCTTCGGCCACGCTCGGCGGAACTTTCCTGTTGAGGCGCCGCGGTCTGGCGCGCGCTGTATCTGCCGCGCGTCATACTCCGCCCAGACTTCCTCCCACAGCTGCGTATGCCGTCGCGCATCCATCGCGTCCGTCCCATCTATTCCGGGGACAGCGCGATCCTGGCGCCATGTCTCTAGGTTGAAACTGTCGCGATACTATTAACGCCCCGCTAACGTCTCGCCGCATGAGACGATCAGGCCAGCCGGGCGAGATCACCCTCGAGCCGCGCCAGCACCCCCGCGAGGGCCGCCACCATGCCGGCGGCCTGAGCATCCGGGCTCAGCGGCCGCTCCGCTGGAACCGGCGCCGTCGCGGTTTCCGTGTGCTGCGCCACCGCCCGGGTGCCGAACTGGCTGGTTTCCCGCAGCATCACGACGCTCATCGTCGCGACCGCCACGCCGCGAGCGAGGTCGACATGCAAGGCAGCCAGTTCGCTCTCCATGATCAGGTCCGCAGCCCCCCGCGTTCCCGGGGCCAGCACGGCGGCGAAGAGTCCGGAATCCATGAGCCAGCGCCGGAGCGACTCTTCCGCCGCCTCGGCCGGCGGCGCCGTCCATTCAGCGTAGTACTCTGTCGCGATGGTTCCGTCCGGCCGGATGGAGCGTAGCAGCCGGCTGTCCAGACCGGGCGCCGCACGCGTCAGCCGCATCAGCAGCGTCTTCCTGCCACGCCGCCGGGCCTCACTCGGGCCGCCCGGGCGGCGCGGGGAGAGCGGGTAACGCCGCGGCTCCACATAGGTCTGGTCCACCACCGAGCAGGCGCCAAGCACCAGCGGCGCCGCCAGCACCGCCCCGACTATGCCCCGACGCCGCATCACCTGCTCCTCCTCGCCCAATCCGGCACCGGCGGCGGCGGCGCCAGCACGGCTGCCCCCGGCGCGCGACGCAGCGCCTCCGTCGTGTCCCGCAGATTGCCCGAGGCCGCCCGGAGATCGCGCAGCGTCGGCGTCAGATCCCCGTTCACGTCGCCCACGAGATTATTGATCGCCTGGGCCGCCTGCTCCACCTGCCCTATTGCACCGGGCAAGCGCTGCAGCCCCGCCTGCAGCCGCACCATGGAGGCATTGGCGTTTTGCACGACACCACGCACCTCCGGCCCGTTCACCAGCCCACGCAGATCGGCCAAGGTGCCGCGCGCCTCCGCGGACAGGGCCGGCAGATTCAGGTCCGCCACCGCTTGTTGCAGCGTGTTCAGCGTCTCCGTCGCTGCGCGGGAGGCCTGGGCCACGTCGCCGTCATTCACCTGGCGACGCAAATCCGTCAGGAGTCCCGTCACGTCGCCCAGGATCTGCTCCAGCGGCAGGTCGCTCAGGCGCCGCACCAATTGCTCCGCAACGGTCGTCACCTGCGCTACCGTGCTCGGGATGGCGGGAATCACGGGATAGTCCGGCTTCCAGGGCACCTCATCGACCGGGAAGCGCTCGGAATCCACGAAGTCCAATTCCAGATAGCCGACCCCCGTGATGCCCGTGCTCGACAGCCGAACGCGCAGCCCTGCGGCAACCGCCTTGGGAACATCCGGCGCATCCCGCAGTCGGGTCAGATCGAGCGCGAAGCGCACGAGCACGCGCTGGTAGGCGGTGGAGAGCCCCTCGGACGGCGGTGGGTAGGCCACGGCGACGAGGCTGATCTCCGTCACCTGCCCGAGTTGCACACCACGGAAGCGCACGGCCGCCCCCACCTCAAGCCCCTGCACGCTTTCACGGATATAGGTCTCATAGGTCTGGGTGTTGCGGCCCAGCTTCCCTGCCGTGAAGAACAGGACGAAGCCGACGCCGAGGGCCAGCCCAACCAGGATCAGGATGCCGACGCGCAGATAGAGGCCGCGGGCGGAAACCGCCATCACGCCGTCTCCCGCCGGAAGAAGCGCCGCACCGTGTCGTTCGGCGGGTCATCGCGCAGCCGGCGTGGATCGCCCTCGGCGATCATGCCCTGCGCCTCCTTGTCCAGCATGATACAGCGATCCCCGATCGCCAGGATGGATTGCAGCTCATGCGTCACCACGACGAAGGTGGTGCCGAGATCGCGCGCCAGATCCTTGATCAATTCATCCAATCCCGCCGAGGTCACGGGGTCCAGACCCGCGCTTGGCTCATCCAAAAACAGAATCGGCGGATCCAGCGCCATGGCCCGCGCGATGCCCGCGCGCTTGGCCATGCCGCCCGAGATTTCCGCTGGTAGCCGGGAGGCTGCGTCCGACAGGCCTACAAGCCCCAGCTTCACGCGGGCCACCGCCTCCCGCGCCTCGCGCGGCAGGTCGGTATGAGCCTCCAGCGGCAGCATCACATTCTCCAACAGCGTCATCGAGCCGAAGAGCGCCCCCGACTGCCACATGACACCAATTTGCCGGAGGAGGTTGCGCCGCGCCTCGCCGGAGGCCGAGGCCAGATCGCCCCCGAGAATGGTCACGCGCCCCGCGACTGGCTGATAAAGCCCGATCATCAGCTTCAGCAGAGTGGACTTGCCGCAGCCCGAGCCGCCCAGGATCACGAAAACCTCGCCCCGCGAGACCTCGAAATTAACGTCCCGGAACAAGGTGCGGCTGCCGAAGCCCATAGCCACGTCCTGAGCCACGATCACCGCCTCTCGCGGCGCATCCTCTTCGGAGGCGGCCTGCTGCGTCACAATCTGCTTTTCCGCCAGGTCGGCCATCACCAGCCCAGCCGGTAGAAGAGCACGGCGAAGATCCCATCCAGCAATACCAGCGCCACGATCCCTCCCACCACGGCGGCGGTTGCGGCATCGCCCACGGCGCGCGGCCCACTGCCTGCTGCGAGCCCGGCCCGGCATCCGATGCCAGCAATCACCAGCCCGAACACGGCAGCCTTGCCCAACCCGCCCAGCAGGTCGCCCAGCTGCACGCCGGCATGCACCTGATTCAGTACCAACTGCAGCGGGAAGCCGGTGGCGATCATCACCCCGCTCATGCCCACCAGCCCCGCCAGATCCATCAGCAGCGACAACACGGGCATCGCCACCGTTGCCGCCACGAGCCGGGGCAGGACGAGCAAGACCATGGGGTCGATTCCCATGATGCGAAGGGCGCTGATCTCCTCATTCACCGTCATGGTCCCAAGCTCGGCAGCAAAGGCCGAGCCAGTGCGGCCGGCCAGGATCACCCCCGCCAGCAGCGGCCCCAACTCCCGCAACAGCGAGATGCCGACCAGCCGGGGCACGAAGATATCGGCCCCGTATTGCCGCATGGGAATGGCGGATTGGAAGGCCAGGATCACGCCGATCAGAACGCCAAGCAGAGCCACCAACCCGAAGGCCCGCGTGCCTACCTCGTCCAGGTGGCGCAACACATCGGCCACGCGCAGGTCGCGCGGCCGGCGCGCTGCGTTCACCACCGTCGCCGAGGTCTCCCCGAGGAAGGCCACCCCATCGCCGGAAGCCTTGAACCGCCCGACGCCCCAGGCGCCGAGCGACCGCACCGGCCCCAGCTTTCGCGCGGGCGCCCCCTGGGGCGCGGGCGGCGGCTTCGCAGCGGCCCGCGACCGTTCCAGCACGGCCGAAACTGGCCGCGAGGCTCCCTCAATGGCCAGGTTCCCGCCGGCCTCGGCGGCCGCCAGCACCAGCGCGGCCCCGCTCGTGTCCAGAGTTGTCAGCCCCGACAGGTCGATGCGACGCGCGCTCTTCGCCTGGTCCAGGGCTTTCCGCCAAACGCCCCCAGCGGAAAGGCTGGTCAGCCGCCCGGCGAAGCGCAGCACATCCCCGTCCCGCTCAACCTTTGGATCGGGTTCCAGATCGCCTGCCGGCGCCGAAGGCTCCACGGCCCCACCTGGGATGGGGGTAGCGTCCGGCGCACGGCCGGGTCCCATCTCGTCTGGCGGCGGCAGGGCAGGACTGCCTGGCGACGAGACGCGCTCAGCCGCCGCTTCAGCCCGTCCCTCGCGCCGGTTCCCAGACCCTTCCCCGACCGGAACCACCCGGTCCCGACGGTCCGGGGCACGCGGCTTCCGTCCTTCCGCCATCAGCCCGGCCTGCCCCGCAGCGCCGCTGCTGCGCCGCGCGCGGCCTGCGCCCCGCTCAGCCAGGCACCGGCCAGGGTTCCCGCCAGGGTCGCGTGGCAAGCCTCGCCTGCCAAATGCAGCCGTCCACCGCCCATCGGTGTCGAAAGCGCCCCCCGCGCTCCGCCGCAGCCCGGCCGCGCCATTGCATAGGCCCCGCGCGCCCAGGGGTCATTCCCCCAGCGCGACGCCACCGCTCCGTCCCGCCGCAGCGCCCGGTCCGCCCGGGATCCATAGATGCGCCGCAACTCAGCCAAGGCATGGTCGATCAGCGCCGCCTCCCCTTCCCGCGCCAGATCCCAGGCAAGGGAACCGCCGGCGAAGCCCTGGATGTGGTCGCGGCCGAAGGGCCAGGCAACGAAGGTCATCGCCCGTTCCCCCGGTTCCAGGCGTCGCTCCAGCCCGCCGAAAGCGGGGAGATCTAGCCGGTCCTCCCCGGAGGCGCGCAGCCCCACCTTGCTCAACAGTCCCATGGGCAGGTCATTCGCCGCCTGCATGATCTCCGGCGGCAGCGCCGGGTCGAAGCGGATCCCGCCGCCCGTCAGCACCCCGGTGGAGACGGTGACAATGGCCGCCCGCGCTTCCAGTGTCCCAAACGGTCCCTCGGCCCGGATGCGTGGGCCGTTCCAGGCGATCCGCTCCACCGGTGCCTGCAGCGTCACCGGCATCCCCGCCGCCAGCACGCCCAGCAAGTGGCCGCAGCCATCCCGCGGAAGCAGATTCTTCCCGGTCAGGAGCGTCGACAGGTAGTCGCTCAGGTCGATGTCGCGCGCCTCTGCGGCCGCGATCACCGGCCCTTCCCAATGGGTCAGCGTCGCATCCCAGAAACCGCCCCTTGGTGCCGCATCGGCCAGGCTCATGCGGCGAACCTCCGTTGCCGGGCGCCCGGCCGCCAGTCTTACGGCCGCATGCCAGCCCCGCTCCGCCGCCTCATACTCCACCATCTCGGCCGCGGTGGCCCAGCGATCGCCCATCCAGACCCGCGAATCCCGCACGGAATCATGGTCGAACAGCGACAGTCCCGCGGCCTCGGCCAGGGGCACCAGCGGGTTGGACTGGGCGGCATGCAGCCAGGTCGCCCCCAAATCGAAGGGCGCCCCGAGCGAATGATCCGTGCAGGCCCGCCCGCCGACTCGTCCGCGCGCCTCCAGCACGCGCACGCTCAACCCGAGGGACAAGGCCTCCCGCGCCGCCGAGATCCCTGCGGCCCCGGCCCCGATCACCAGAAGATCAATTTCCCCCGACACCATCCCGACCCAAGCGGCACACCCGCATCAGGGTTTCCCCCGCAGGGACCAAGTCAGGGTGAGTCGGGGCCTGTCAACCGTGACCGCACCGGTGGCGGGGGTGCTAGTCCAGCTTCACCCCGGCCATATCCACCAGCCGCTTCCACATCGGCGTCTCCCGCGCCACCTGGGCCGCGAGCGCCGCGGGGCTTTCACTCAGCACAACATCATAGCCGAGGGGCTTCAGCCGCTCGACAAGGACGGGGTCCGCCGCGACCTGCTTGCAGGCCTGGAACAGGCGCTGCACCACCGGCTCCGGCGTGCCTGCGGGCAGCATCAGTGCATTCCAGGGGGACAGGTCGAGGTCGCCTAGCCCGAGATCGGCGAATTCGCCCATTCCCGGGACATCCGGCGCGACACCCATCCGCGCCTTGGACGATACGGCCAGCGCCTTGAACTTGCCGGCCTGCACATGCGGCATCAGCGCCGGCGTCACGTCGAACATCATGTCGATGGTGCCGGACAGCAGATCGGTGATGGCCGGCCCGCCGCCGCGATAGGGCACGTGCAGGATGCGCGCGCCCGCCATGGAATTCACCGCCTCGATGCAGAGATGGGAGGAGGTACCGGGCCCGGAGGAGCCCATCTTCACCTGGTCCGGATGTGCCTTCGAATAGGCGATCAACGCCCGGAAGTCCGTCCAGCCCCGCTGCGCCGCCGCTTCCGCGTTCACCACGCAGATCAGCGCGCCCGTGGTGATCTGGGTCAGGGGCAGCAGATCCTTCAGGGGATCGAAAGGAAGGTGGTTGTAGAGATAGGGATAGGCCAGCGGGATCACTCCGCCGATCACGCCGATGACAGTGCCGTCCTTCGGCCCCTTCGCCACGGCATCCGTGCCGAGGATGCCGCCCGCGCCACCGCGATTCTCCACCACGACGGGCTGCCCGAGCGCTGGCCCCAGCCGCTCCGCCACCAGCCGCCCGAGCAGGTCGATCGCGCCGCCCGGCGGGAAGGGCACGACCACCCGCACCGGACGCCCGCCCCCCACGGGTTGGGCCAGGGCGGAGCCAGCCGGTGCCACGGCGAGGGTGGCGAGAAGGGATCGGCGTCGCAGCATCAGGTTCTCCGTCATCCGGGGATCATTCGGGTGGCGCTCCGTAGCATGACGGAGCGCCTGCCCGTAGCGCTAGACGAAACCCAGGCCAGCCTTAGCCCGTGATGCCGATCGACCAGGGAACGAACTCATTGTTCCCGACACCCAGTTCCTCGCTCTTGCTGCGCCGTCCGCTCGCCGTGTCCAGCAGGAGTTGGAAGATCCGCTCGCCCATCTCCTGGATGGTCGCCTCGCCGTCCAGCACCACGCCGCAGTTGATGTCCATGTCCTCCATGAGCCGGCGGTACATCGGCGTGTTGGTCGCCAACTTAACCGAGGGCACGGGCTTGCAGCCGAACATGGATCCGCGCCCCGTGGTGAAGGCGATCAGATTCGCGCCGCCTGCCACCTGCCCGGTCGCCGAAACCGGGTCGTAGCCCGGCGTGTCCATGAAAACGAAGCCCTTCTGCCTCACCGGCTCGGCGTAACGGTACACCTCCATCAGCGGCCCGGTGCCGCCCTTCATGGAGGAGCCGAGCGACTTCTCGATGATGTTGGCGAGCCCGCCCGCCTGATTGCCGGGGCTGACCTTGCCGTTGATCTGCGTGTCGCGTCCGACGGCATACTCCTCCTTCCACCAGCGCAGCCGCTCCAGCAGCTTTTCACCCACCTCTCGCGAAACGGCGCGGCGGGTCAGTGTGTGCTCGACGCCATTGATCTCCGGCGTCTCGGACAGGATGGCGGTACCGCCATGCCGCACCAGAATGTCCATGGCCGCGCCCAATGACGGGTTTGCGGTGATCGAGGAGAAGCCGTCGGATCCGCCGCATTGCAGGCCGACGGTCAGATGCTCCGCCGAGACGGTCTGGCGCGCCACGCGGTTGGCCTCGGGCAGCATGGCCTTCACGGCGGCGATGCCGGCCTCGATCGTCTTCCGCGTGCCGCCCACCTCCTGCATGACCATGGGATAGAGCAGCGGCCCGGCGGCGAGCTTCTGATCTTCCAGCAGCGCGCCGAGCTGGTTGCGTTCGCAGCCCAGCCCGACGATCACCACCCCCGCGACATTGGCATGGCGCACATAGCCCGCGATGGTCCGGCGCAGCAGCGCCATGGGTTCGCCCGTCATCTCCATGCCGCAGCCCAGCGCATGGCTCAGCGCGACGACACCATCGACATTCGGATAATCCGCCAGCCGCTCCGGCGTGAAGTAATCGGCGATGCCGCGCACGGCAGTGGCCGAGCAGTTCACGGTGGAAGCGATGGCGATGAAGTTCCGCGTGCCCACGCGCCCATCCGGCCGTACGATGCCCTGGAAGGTCGCACGCTCTGACTCCGGCACATAGGCGACGGGGCGGTAATCCTCGCCGAAGGCGTAGTCACGCTGGAAATCCTGCATCAGGCAGTTATGCGCGTGCACATAGGTACCGGCCGGGATGAACTCCCCGGCAAAGCCGATGACCACATCGTATTTGCGGATCGCGCCGCCGGCCGGGATGTCCATCGTCGCCAGCTTGTGCCCGGCCGGAACATCCTGGAGGGCCACGATGTTCTCACCGGGGATGGCGGTGCCGGCCGAAACCGGAATGCGCGCCACCACCACATTGTCCCGCGGGTGCAGCCGGATCGCCGGCCCCACTGCGCGCTTCACAGACAGATCGATCATCGCCTTACTCCACCACCACGGCCGCCTTGCGGACGACCTCGTTCCATCTGCCGATCTCGGTTCGGATGAAGGTCTCGAACTCAGCCGGGGTGTTGCCCACGGGCTCCGCCCCCTGCTCGGCCAGCTTCGCGCGGAAGCCCGGTTCGCGCACCGCATCCTGCAGCGCCGCGGAAATTGCCTCCACCGCGGGCCGCGGGGTGCGTGCGGGCGCCACAACGCCAAACCAGGCCACCGCCTGGACCTCCGGGAAGCCCGCCTCCGCCGTGGTCGGCACATCGGGCATTGAGGGGCTGCGGCGCGTATCCGTGATGGCCAGGGCGCGCACCCGCCCATCCTTGATCTGCGGCAGGCCAGAGGGAAGATTGTCCACCAGGATCTCGACGCGTCCGGCGGCGGCTTCGAGCAGCATTTGCGCCGCACCGCGGAAGGGCACATGCGTCATGTCCAGCCCGTAGCCGCCTTTCAGCATCTCGCCTGTCAGATGCAGGCTGGTTCCGACGCCAGAGGAACCGAAGTTGAACTTGCCAGGCTCCCGCCGCACCAGCTCGACCAGTTCCTTCAAGCTGTGCGCGGGCACGCGGTTCGCCACCATGATGACATTCGGCACGGTGCAGATGTTGGAGACCGCCGCCAGATCCTGTGGCTTGTAGGGCATGCTGCGGTACATCGCGTAGTTGATCGCGCCTGTTCCAACGGTCACGAGCCCGACCGCATGCCCATCAGGCTCTGCCTTGGCCAGCGCATCCGTGCCGATATTGCCGCCGGCGCCGGCGCGGTTCTCGACCATGACGGGCTGTCCCATGCGCGACGAGATCGCCTCCGCCGCCATTCGCGACAGCATGTCGGCCGAGCCGGCGGGCGCGAAAGGGACAATGAAGCGCATGGGCCGGGAGGGCCGCCAGGCACCTTCCTGGGCCAGAGCCGGAGCCGCTAGCCCGCCACTGGCCAGACCAAGCGCGGCACCCAGCGTCGCCCGTCGTGAAAGCATCATTGTCGCCATGGATCTTCCCTCTCCTTCTCCTCACCGGCGCTGTCCCGCGCCGTGTGATCTCTCGCGCCCAGCATCCCGCGCAGATGCCGCTCATGCCGCTCGATCAGGTGCAGCACATGCGACGCGGCGGCCTCACCATCGCCGCGCGCCACGGCTTCCAGCAGCGCGCCATGCACGGGCAGACTGCCGCGCGCCGCGTCGGGAAAACGCCAGGATAGATTCGTGCTGAAGCGCAGCAGGCGCGCCATCGCGCCACCGAGCTGGTTCAGGAAACGGTTATGCGCCGCTTCCAGTAGCGCCTCGTGGAAGGAAATGTCGGCGGAGACGTAGTCGCCGCCTTCGTCCAGCATTGCCTCCATCCGCGCAAGCGCCGAGCGCATCGCGGCCACATCGGCCGCCGTCGCGCGCCGCGCCGCCAACCTGGCCGCCTGCGGCTCGATCATCAGCCGCAATTCCAGAAGTTCCGTGACGAAGTCCGGCTCAGGCGGGCTCGCGCTCAGCCAATCCAGCACATCGGGGTCAAGAAGCTGCCAGCGCCCGCGCGGCAGCACGCGCGTGCCCGCGCTGGGCCGGACGGAGACCATGCCCTTCGCCGCGAGAGACTTCATCGCCTCCCGGATCACGGCGCGGCTGACGCCATGGGCGGCCGCCAGCGCGTCCTCCACTGGCAGGACGGAACCGGCCGGCACCTCGCCACGCAGGATCGCCCGCCCGATTGACGCTGTTACCCGCGCATGGAGGCTGCCGGGCCTCATGGACGTTCCCATCATATGATTTTGCCGGGATCATATGATGATACGGCTGCAGGACAAGCGGCTTCCGGGGCTTGCAGGTCTTTTCTATCCCGTGGGACCGGGAGAGCCCCGCCCCTCAATGACGTGCCGCATGGTCGCGGCCCGGCCGACAATGAAGTCATTGAAGGCCCGGATGCGCGGAACGTCCTTCAGATCCTCGCGCGTCAGAAGATACAGGCGGTAGCCGAAGTCGGGCATGGGAAAGCATTCCACCAGCTCCGGCTCCGCCGCCGCCATGGCACAGGGCAGCGCGCCCACGCCGTTCCCGGCACGAATGGCGTAGACCATGGCCATGATGCTTCCATAGGCGCTTCGTATCGTCGCACCCGGAACGGTTCGCGCCAGCCAGGCGAATGGATCGATCGCGGCCAGAGCTCCCTCCGCCCCGATCAGCAGATGCCCTGCCAGCGCCGCGGTGTCTGCCGGAATCCCGCGCCGTGCCGCATAGGTCCGGCTGCAATAGACCGCCCAGGGCGCATCGGCGATCCGGCGGCCGACGATCCCCGCCCCGCTGGGCGCCCGCGTCGCCCGGATCGCGATATCCGCTTCCCCACGGGCCAGATCGAGTGCGCGCTCATCCGGGATCAGTTCGACCCGGATGTCCGGGTAGATTTCCGCGAAGTCGCCCAGCCAGGGCGTCAGCACCGCGTTGGCGATGCCTTCCGTCGTCGTCACGCGGATGACCCCGGCTAGGATCCGCTGGTGCCGGGCCGCCTGCCGCATCAAGGTTTCGGCCTCCTCCCGCACCCGCTCGGCCTGCGGCAGCAAGGCCTGCCCCGCCTCGCTCAGCCGGTAGCCGCCCTGCCGCCGGTCGAAGAGCCGCACGCCCAGTGCCGCTTCCAGCGAAGCGATGCGCCGCGCCACGGTGGTCTGGTTCACGCCCAGCACCCGCGCCGCGGCCAGGGTGCTGCCCTCCGCCGCAACCGTCAGGAAGATGTGCAGGTCGCCCCAGTCATACATCCGGCCATTCTGCTTTTCCGCAGAACGCCCCTGCAAGCATTCCCGTAGAGAAATGAAGCCGCCCCCGGCTAATCATCGCGCCACGGAAGAAGGGTCCTCGCGATGCTCAGGCTCTACTACGATCCCGTTACCACCACCTCCCGCCCGGTGATGCTGTTCGCGACCGAAGCGGGCATTGCGTTGGATCTGATCCAGATCGACGTCATGGCTGGCGAGAACCTGGGGCCGGAATTCGCTGCCATCTCCCCCAACCGCTTCGTGCCGGTTCTGGAACATGACGGCTTCCGGCTCTCCGAATGCTCGGCGATCCTGAAATACCTCGCTGACCTCACGGACGCGCCCGCCTATCCGCAGGATCTCAAGGCGCGCGCGACGGTCAACCAGTGGATGGACTGGTTCCTCGGCCTCTTTTCCAAGGACTACAACTACGGCTGCATCTATCCGCGCCTCCTTCCGGCCTATCGCCTCTCCGAGAGCGCGGAGGCTGAGCGCCGGGCCTGGCACATGAAGGCTGTCGCAAGGCGCTTCGAGGTGCTCGACGCCCATCTCGCCGCTGGCGGGCCTTTCGTTTGCGGCCCTGCCATAACCCTCGCCGACTATCTCGGCGCCTGTTTCGTCACCCTTGGAGAGATGGTCGGCTTCGATCTTTCTCCCTGGCCCCATGTCGAGCGCTGGATCGAGACGATGAAGGCTCGGCCGGCCTGGGATGAGGTGCATGCCGGTTTCTATGGCTGGCGTGCCGCCGTCCGGGCGCAAGGCTCGCTCGCGGCCTAGCCCCACCCCCTTCCCCACCCCGCAACCTTGGAACGACCGGACGCAGGACGTCCGGCGAAGGAGACCCCATGTCCAACGATCGCTTCGACATCTACGCCCCCGTGCATAAGGGCTTGCGCCTCGGCTCCGCGCGGCTGCTGGAGCGCCTGGGCCGCACCGACTGGTCGGATCCCGCGGCGCGCGGCGCTGTCCTGGCCGATTTCCGCCGCCACCTTGCCGTGTGCCAGGAGCATCTGCAGCACGAGGATGGCGAGTTGCACGCCGCGTTGCGGGAGCGCGCCCCGGAGATCGCGGCCGGTCTCGATCATGAGCATGAGGACCACGAGGTGGCCTTCGCCCGGCTCGAAGCCCTGATCGACGACGTGGAGACCGCGCCGGAGGAGCGCCGCGCCCGCGCCGGCCACGCCCTTTACCTCGCCTTCTCCATCCACTTCGCCGAGGACATGCTCCACATGGCGCATGAGGAACAGGAGGCCATGCCCCTTCTCCAGGCGCATTTCACGGACGAGGCGCTCATGGAAATGGACCAGCGCATCGTCCAGACCATCTCGCCCGACCGCATGGCGGATTATCTGCGCCTGATGATCCCGGCTGCCACGCCGCAGGGCCGCGCCGCCTTGCTGCGTGTCATCAAGGCCGGCGCCCCGCCCGAGGTCTTCCATGGCATCCTGGAGGATATCGCCCGCCCCGCCCTGGCCCCGGCCGAGTGGCGCAGCCTGCACCGCGACCTCGCGCTCGCCGCCTGACCGCCGCGACAGCACGCCCGGCCTGCTCCATGATCGCCCGGCACGAGGGAGTCGGACGATCATGGAATTCCAGGGCAAGCGCGCCGTCGTCATGGGCGGCAGCCGGGGCATCGGCCGGTCCATCGCCCATGCCTTTGCCAGGGAAGGCGCCTCGGTCGCGATCTGCGCCCGTGGCGCCGAGACGCTGGAGAGGACCCGTGCTGAGCTAGAGGAATACGGCGTTCGGACCTTCGCCGCCGCCTGCGACCTGGCGAATGCCGAGGCCATCGGCCGCTTCATCCCCGAGGCGGCCCAGGCCCTGGGCGGCATTGATATCCTGGTGAACAATGCCTCCGGCTTCGGCGGCACGGATGACGAGGCTGGCTGGGCCGCTTCGCTGGCCATCGACGTCATGGCCGTGGTCCGCGCCAGCCATGCTGCGCGGCCCTATCTGGAAGAATCCGGCGCGCGGTCTCCGCAGGGGGCGAGCATCATCAACATCGCCTCGATCTCCGCCCTGCGGGCCACGAAGCGCTCCGCCCCTTATGCCGCGGTGAAGGCCGCCGTGATGCAGTACACCTCCAGCCAGGCCCGCATCCTGGCCGCGAAGGGCATCCGCGCGAACTGCGTCGCCCCCGGCTCCATCGAGTTTCCCGGCGGGAGCTGGGAACGCCGCCGCACCAGTGATCCCGACCTGTACAATGGCACCCTCGCCCAGATTCCCTTCGGCCGCATGGGCCGTCCGGAGGAAGTGGCTGAAGTGGTCGCCTTCCTTGCCTCCCCGCGGGCGAGTTGGGTCACGGGGCAGAGCATCGTGGTGGATGGGGGCCAGCTTCTCGGGTCCTGAGCAGGCGAGCCCCCACGCCACCCTATCCGCGCGCGGCACATCACGCCGCGCGCGGAAGGGGCCGCTCAGTCGAGCGTCGCCCCGGACTCCTCCACCAGGCGCTTCCACAGGACATCCTGCTGCGCCATGTAGGCGCCGTAGGCTTCCGGCGTCTCGTCCCAGATCGGGGTGAAGCCCATCGGCTGCATCCGCGATTTGAAGTCATCAGTCTTCACGACCTGCAGGAACGCCTGATGCAGCCGATCGACCACCGGGCGCGGCGTGCCGGCCGGCAGGTTCACCGCGTACCAGCTCTGCATGTCGATGTTGGAGCCCGGCAGGACCTCCCTCATGCCCGGAACGTCCTTCAACTCCGGCACATAGGTCACCCGGTCCGCGCTGCCCACCGCCAGGGCCCGGAAGCGGCCCTCGCGCACATGCGGCATCAGCGCCGGGATCACGTCGAACATCATGTCGATGTTGCCCGCGACCAGGTCGGAAATGGCGGGGCCGCCGCCGCGATAGGGCACGTGGGTGATCTCCATCCCCGCCGCGCGGTTGATGGAGGACAGGGTGATGTGGCTGATCGTGCCCGTGCCCGAGGAGCCCATGGTGATCTTGCCCGGATCCTTCTTCGCCGCGGCGACGAGGTCGGCGAAGGTCTTCCAGGGCCGCTGCGCATTGACCACCAGCAGAACCGTGCCCGTCGTCACGCGCGTGACCGGCGCCAGGTCCTTCAGCGGATCGAGCGGCATGGAGTGGCGGTACAGATATTTGTTGGCCGTCAGGACCGTCACCGATCCCAGCAGCATGGTGTAGCCGTCCTTCTCCGCCTTTGCGACATAGTCCGCGCCGATATTGCCGCCAGCGCCGCCGCGGTTGTCCACCACGACGGTCTGGCCGAGCACGGGCTGCAGCTTCTCCGCCAACAGCCGGCCCGTGATGTCCACGGCGCCACCCGGGGCATAAGGCACGACGAGACGCGGCGGCCGGGTCGGGTAGGTTCCCTGGGCCAGCGCCGGCCGGGCCAGTGCGCCCAGAAGGGGCGAAGCGGCAGCGGCGCCCAGCAGCGCGCGGCGTTGAAGGGTCATGATTTCGCTCTCCCTGAGGCGTTATGGCCCGCCATGTCGCCCCAGACGTGCCATCCGACAAGCCCGTCGGCGCGAACAGGAAGCCCGGGCAGGCGCTCGCCGCGCCTTCCGGATGGCCAGGACAAGGCCGCAGCCCCCTTCGGACCGCCGGATGAACCTATATGAGTGCTGAGCCTCGCCCGGCCCCAGGAGCCCCATGGACCCGAATGATCGCCCCTGCATCAAGATCTGCCGGTATGATGACGACACCGGATGGTGCCTGGGCTGCGGCATGACCAAGCCGGAAAAGAAGGCCTGGAAGCGCATCCCGGCCTATCGGAATGCGATCCGCGCCGCGCTCCTGCCCAGGCTGGAGGCCCTGTCCGCCGAGGGCCACCCGACTGGCCCGCAGGCCGGCAAGCACAAGCGCGACGATTGACCAGGTGAGCCCGGAGCGGCTCGCCGTAGCAGGGCGAGCAGCCCCTTCATCAGCGGGTCTGGGCAGCTGACCCGGGCGAAGATGCCCTCTAGCGCCGCGCCGACAAGGCGTGGATCAGCACCGCCGCCGCCACCGACACGTTCAGGCTCTCCACCCGTCCTGACCCCGGCAGGGTGACCCGGAGATCGCAGGCTGCCGCCGTTTGCTCGGAGACGCCGGTCTCCTCGTTTCCAAGCACCAGGGCCACGCAATCCGTTGGCGCCAGCTTCGCCATGACCTCCTGTGGCGGGATCCCTCCTGCCGCGACCGCCGCCGCCGTCAGCACCCCAAGCCGTGGCAGCATCGCCGGCAGGTCCGGGGCCGACCACAGGCTCAGCACCTCCAGCCCACCCTCGCTTGTCCGCCAGGCCGCGTCCGACAGACCGGCCTGCCTTGGATCCCCTGAGACCACCATGCCGATGCAGCCGAAGAAGGCCGCCGACCGCGCAATGGCGCCGAGGTTATGCGGGTTTGATACCCCGTCCAGCACCGGCAGCACCGGTGCCGTCCGCAGAGCCGGCGCGAGGGGCAGCGCCAGCACCGGCACTCGGCGTCGCGCAACCACCGCCACGATCCCGCCGTGGTGGACCGTGCCGGCCACCCGCGCCAACTCCTCCTCCTCCACCTCGCGATAGGGACGCCGCAGCCCGGCCAGCACGGCGCAAAGAGGATTTGCCTCCCGCCGGCGGGAAGGCAGGTGAAAAAGCCGGAGCACGTCGCGCGGCCGTCGCGTAAAGACGGCCCGTACGGCGGCGAGCCCGCAGATCCGGTCTGGCTCCGGCGGCCGGGGCGGCCGCGCGGGAGGGAGGGGCGCTCGTTCCATGCACCGCATCCACACCGGAGGTCTCTGGCGGTCAAGTCACCGAAGTTTCACGGTGCCGCGGCCACGGCTGTGGGGCGGCCGAAGGCCGGTCGGGCGGATCGGAAACGCCTGAAGGCCGAAAATTTGAGGCCTACCGTACCCTTCCACCCGTAGCCCCGGCTTCCGGAACCGGCATCTCGATCCGGCAACGTACGCCATCGGGGGTGAGATCGTAGGTGGTCCGCGCTCCCAGAGAATAGGGAAGCGCTTCCTCGATGAGTTCGCGGCCATAGCCCCGCCGGGTAACGGCCTTCAGGCACAGTCCGGCAGCAGTCTCCGTCCATTCCAACACGAGGCCGCGGCCGCTTTGCTCCTCCGTCAGGTGCCAGCATACCGCGAGCTGCCCCGCCTCGCCCCGCAAGGCCCCGTATTTCACCGCATTGGTTGCCAGTTCATGCAGCGCGAGGGAAAGAGTTTGCACTTGCTGCGCGGTGAGATGGACGACGGGCCCGCCGACGATGACCCGTGGCGGCGCGACTTCGGCATGCACCTCCAGCTCCGTCCGTACCAGCGTGCCAAGTTCCACCGTGTCCCGCCCGAAGCGGCTCAGCAGGCCCTGCGCACGGCTCAGCGCGCCGAGGCGATCTTCGAAGGTCTCCAGCGGGGCGCCACTGCGCAGGGTCTTGGAGGCCAGGGATCGCACCAGGGCCAGCAGGTTACGGCTCCGATGCTGCAATTCGGCGACCAGCACCGCCTGACGCTCGGCGAAGCGCTTTTCCTCGGTCACGTCCTTTGTGATGCCACCGATGCGCCGAACCTGCCCAGCGTCATCCCGCATCGGGAAGTCACTGCTTCGCAGCCAGCGGATTCCACCATCGGCGGGTCGGCGGATGCGGTATTCGAAGGTAACCGGCTCGCCGCCTCGCACCTCTTCCATCATCTCCAGCGCGAGGGTCCTGTCCTCCGGCAGGATGAGCTCCACCCAGTCGTGCAGATCTTCCCAGCGGACTGCGTCATCCCGGCCCACTCCGAAGACCGCCTCGAAGGCGGGCGTCAGGTACTCCCAGCGGAGGGTTCCGGCATCACGGATCCAGAGCACATCGGACGTGGCCTCGCCGAAGCGGCGGAACCGCTCCTCGCTGCGGGCCAGCGCCAGCTCGGCCTCCTTGCGTGCGGTGATGTCGGTTGCCGCTCCGAACCACTCCCGGATTCCGCCTGCGGCGTTCAGCAGCGGCACGGCGCGCGATACTGCCCAGCCGATGCTTCCATCGGCGCGACGCACGCGATGCTCGAATTCAAAGCGGCCTTTCGTCCACGTGACCTCACCAATCCGGGCCAGGAACCGAGGCCGATCCTCGAAGGGGATGTAGTCCTGGATCCAGTTTCCGCGCGGCTGAATGCAGTCTGCCAGGAAGCCACCGCCACGTAGCTGCCGCAACTCCGTCCAGTCGGGACTCATGCAGAAGATTGCTTCCGCTGTGGCCTCTGCCAGGGCCGCGAGCCTGTGCTCGCTCTCATGCAGGGCCTCCTCGGCCAGTCGCCGGGCCGTGATATCGGCATGAATGCCGGCGAGGCGTAGCGGCCGCCCCCGCATGTCACGCTGGACATCCGCACGGGCGAGAATCCAGCGCATCTGGCCATCGCTCGGACGAATGATCCGGTACTCGCTTTCATAGGCTGCGCGGCCGCCCGCCAACGCATCGAACAGGGCCCGCTCGGCCCGATCGCGGTCATCCGGATGGATTCGGCGGCGCCATTCCGTATGCGACTCCACCTTCAGCCCCGGCGGAAGGCCATGCAGAACACGGTATTCGGGCGAGCGCAGCCCGCTCATGCCGCTCCTGGCATCCATCCCCGTGACATCGACTTCGATGCTGCAGATGCCGCCCATTCGCTGGATGCGCGCCAATTCGGCCTCGCGCTGCCGCAGTGCATTCACACTGCGCACCCGACCGGTCACCTCAGTCAGGACAATGAGGGCTCCGATGTTCGCGCCCGCCGCATCATGCAGCGGGCTGGCGCTGAGATCGAACCAAGCGTCCCCGGCCGGATCGCCGAGGCCGGGGCAGCATTGCTCCTGCAGCAGGACTGTCCTGCCAGCGAGAACCCGTTCGACCACTGGCCCCGCCCAATCCGCAAACTCGCCGAAGACGCCGAGGAAATCCCGGCCTAAAGCGTCCGGGATCCGAGAGCGGAAACGCCGTGCCCAGGCATCGTTGTGGATCATCCTGCGCGAAGAGCCGACGAGAATGGCCGCAGGAAAGGCCAGACCCAGCGCGAGTTGAACGGCGAACCGAAGTCCGGCCGACCAGCCCGTGACCGGCCCGAGCGGCGTTGCTGCCCAGTCGAAGGCCCAGATGCGCGCCGCCATCTCGCCCGCGGCGACCGGCCGCTCGAAGGATGTCGCATCCGGTTCGGTCACGCAACAGAAAGGCGCGACCGGGCGCGGCGTGTCAACCGGCACGGATACCTGCCTGTCAGGACGCCTTCTGCTGCCTGGACGGTCGAATTGGCGGCACCCTTCCCCCGAGACCTCCGCCATGGCAGCTTTCGCGCCCTTTGTGGGACGGGAGAGAACGACATGGCCGGCGTCTTCTGGCACCTCGGCAACTGGTCCACCGAGGAACCGAAGGTCCTCGGCCCCATGGACCACGCCTTCTGGCTGGGCTCGGTCATCTTCGACGGCGCCCGTGCCATTCGTGGCACCGTTCCCGACCTCGACCTGCATTGCCGCCGCTGCGTCCGGTCCGCCCAGAATATGCGGATGATCCCGACCATGACGGCGGAGGAGATCGAGGCGCTCTGCCGCGAGGGCGTCCGCCGCATGGGCCCGGAGGCGGAGCTCTATATCCGCCCCATGTTCTTCGTGCGGAAGGGACTCGGTGCTGCCCAGCCCGATCCGGCCAGCACCGAGTTCGTCCTGGCCATCTATGATTCCCCCCTGCCCGCTGCCACCGGCTTCTCCGCGATCACCGCCCCCTTCCGCCGCCCAGCCCCGGATCAGGCGCCCACTGACGCCAAGGCCAGCGCCCTCTATCCCAACTCGGCCCGTGCCTCGTCCTGGGCGCAGGAGCACGGCTTCGACGCGGCCGTGGTGCTGGACCCGGAAGGCAATGTGGCGGAGTTTGCCAGCGCAAACCTGATGATGGTGAAGGACGGGGTCGTGATGACCCCGGTGCCCAACGGCACCTTCCTGGCCGGCATCACCCGCGCCCGCGTCATCGACCTGCTGCGCCGCGCCGGCCGCGAGGTGCGCGAGTGCACGGTCACGACGGGGATGCTGGACACCGCCGACGAGATCTTCGCGACCGGCAATTTCGGCAAGGTGCAGCCCTGCACCCGCTACGGCGACCATCATATGCAGCCCGGCCCGCTGGCGGCCGAGGCGCGCCGCCTCTACTTCGAGTTCGCGGAAACCGCGCGAATCCTACCCAGGAGCGCCTGAGCGCGCCAAAGGAACCCGCCGCAGCGTTCCTCGTTCAACCTGTGTTAACGAGGAACGCTGCGGAAGGCACCGGACGAGCGATGCCGAGGGATGACGATCTGCCCGCCTCCACCCCGGCCCGCGCGCGGGCCGAGGCCCGGCGCCCGCGGGCCGCTTTCGTGATTCTCGGCGTGCTGGTTCTGCTCGTCCTGGTCATCCTGGCGGATCGCGTGGTCATGGTCCGCCCCGGCCCCGCGCAGATGGTCGTCGTTAGCCGGGGCGGCCAAGTGACCGCTATTTACGGCCCCGGCCAGGTCGGCTTCATCAATCCCTGGAGCCAGGCGCGCGTCGTCTACGACATGGCCCTCGCCACCTCGGACCGCTCCGGGCCCGATGCCGGCATGCCCGCCCTCTCCGCCGAAGGCCATTCCCTCACTGTCTACGGCACCGCTTACTGGCGGGAGGGCGACGAGGACGATCTGCGCTGGCGCTTCGCCCATATCCGGAACAAGCAGGACGCGAAGACCGATCTGCTCCAGCCGCTTATGGCGGCCGCCGTCCAGGCCGTGATCGGCCGCCACCGCATGGAGGAGATCATCCACGACACCCCCCGCATTTCCGCCGCCCTCACGGCCGATCTCCGGGAGAGAGCCCGCGCCCTGCTACGCCTGAAGGTGGCGGAGTTCGCCCTGACCCGGATCGAGCCTGGCGAGAGCTACCGCCAAGTGGTCGCCGAGCGCGAGCTGAGTATTGCCCGCGCAGCCTCCCTCGCTGCCTCCCCGGCCCTGAACGGCGACTATCCGAACGCGCTGGAGTTGGAGCGCATCCGCCGCTGGGATGGCCGCGGGATCATCCCGGACCGGATGGACCGGACCGAGCGCTCCGAGACCTCGCGCTGAGCGCAGGGCCTATATTCACGCCTCCAGGCTGAACACGCAGTCCTCGGCCCGCTCGGTCTCGACGCAAACAGGACCGCTCGGCGAACCCTGATCGCCACGCGCTCTCAGCCGGTCTGCACACCCACTACCCTGGCCAAAGAGCACCCGGACGAGCAAGATGCAGACGCATCCACCGCTGGGTCGGCTATGGCATCCTTCCGGTCCGGCGGAACGGGGTGACCGCCCCGAATCCAAGCGGGTGCAGGGCCCGGCGCGGCAGGTCATGTCTGCCTGGATCGCGAAGGCCAGACTCAGGGATGCCAGAAGCAAGGGTGCCGGACCGGCCTACTGCGACCTGCGATGAACGAAACCCTCCGCATTCCCCTGCCGGTTTCGACCGGACCGCTTTCACCTGAAGATGTTGCGCATTACAGCCGGACGGGCTGGCTGGCCGCCCGCCGCCTCTTCACCGCCGAGGAGGCTGCGACCATTGGGCGCTGGACAGATGAGCTGGTGGCCGCCCCTGAAGTGCCCGGCCGCCACTGGGTTTATCGGGAGAAGAGCCTGCTGCGCGACGGCGAGCGGGTGATCCAGCGCATCGAGAATTTCTGTCCCTTCCATGACGGTTTCGACAAGTTAGTGCGCGGCGGACGGCTGGAGCAGGCCGCCGCACAGCTCATGGGCGGCCCAGTCGTGCTCTTCAAAGAGAAAATCAACCTCAAAATGCCAGGCGGTGCAGGGTTTGAGCCGCATCAGGACCAGCAGGCTGGCTGGTCCGCCTATGCCCCGCTTTTCATCACCGCCCTTGTCTGCATCGACCGCGCGACGGTGGAGAATGGCTGCCTCCGCATGGCCAACACCCCGCGCTTCGCCGGGCTGATCGGTGAAGAGTGGAAGCCTCTCACACCCGAGCAGATGGCCGGCTTCGATCTGACGGATGTGCCGACCGAGCCGGGCGACGTGCTCTTTTTTGACAGCTACGTCCCCCATGCCTCCGCGCCGAACCTGACGGCGGAGGCACGGCGCATTCTCTATATCACCTACAACCTCGCCTCGGACGGCGATCACCGCGCGCAGTACTACGCCGACAAGCACGCGAACTTCCCACCGGATGTGGAGCGCCTTCCGGACAAGGAGTACAAGTTCCGGGTCTGAGCCTCGCCTCCGGGGCAAGGACGGGGGTCGCAACCAGCTTCCGCCCCCGCCGCTTCCCCGGTGAGCCCCCGATCGGAGCCCAGCCGTGATCCACCATCTTTCCCTCGGCACGAATGATGCCGAACGCGCCCGCGCCTTCTACGACCCGCTCATGGCCCTTCTCGGGCTGCGCCTCGTCAAGCAGGACAGCGCCGGCGTGCATTACGGCACGGGCGAGATCCTGTTCAGTCTCGTCACGCCCGTGGATGGAAGCCGCGCCAAGCCTGGCAATGGCGCTCATGTCGCCTTCGCCGCGCGGGACCGCGCCATGGTCCAGGAATTCCACCGGATCGCCCTCGCCCAGGGCGGCACGGAAGACGGCGCGCCTGGGCTCCGCCCCAGCTATGACGCCCATTACTACGCCGCCTTCGTTCGCGATCCCGACGGCAACAAGATTGAGGCCGTCACCCATGCGGCGCGATAACGGCAGCACGTGACCCGGCGGCCACCAACGACTCGCGACGGGAACGCCGCCTTCAGGCCTTGCGCCGCATCCGAACGGGCGGCCTGTCCGTATCCCCCGCCAGCAGTTCCTCGAGCATCTTCCGGTCCGGCGTCTTCCCGTCCCGCGCTCGCAGCGCCCCCGCGGCCGAGGCGAAGCGAAGCGCGTCCTCCACCTCCTGCCCTTCCGCGATGGCCAGCGCATAGGCCCCGTGGAACACGTCCCCCGCGCCTGTCGTGTTCGTTGCGTCCACTGGAAAGGCCGGGCGCGTCTCGGCCCTCTCCATTTCCGGGGTCCGCCACAGGGTTCCCCTCTCACCGAGGGTCACGGCCGCCATTTTCAATGGCCCTACCTTGAGCGCCCGCGCCAGCCCCTCCTCGGGTGGCACGTTCGGCGCAAAAATCGAGAGCCCGGTCTTGGCGAAGATCGCGTGGTCCGTCAGAGGCACAAGTTGTCGCAGGACCCGTTCCTCGCTCTTCTCCGCATCCATGGCGCTCGGCAGGCCGCGCTCCCGGGCCGCCCGGAAGGCCACTTCCGCCGCTTCCGGCCAGCGGGGATCGCAAAGGAGGCTCCCGGCCTCCGCCAGCCGATCGAGCGGCAGACCGGAGGGATCGGTGGGCAGCCTCTCCCCCCGGTAGGTCACGATGCTCCGCTCCCCCACCTTGTCCACGATGACGGCGGAAAGCGGCGTCCGTGCGCCTTCGGCCATGACGAGCCCCGAAGCATCGACGCCCTCCACCTCGAGCGCGTGCTTCAACTCCTCCCCGGCCTCGTCCTTGCCGACGCGGCCCCAGAACACGGCGGCCCCGCCCAGCCGCGCCACGGCAATGGCCGCATTCGCAGCCATCCCGCCCACGCTCATCGTATATCCCCGCGCGGTGGTCTTCGAGGGCGGCAACTCCACCTCGTCCACGCGGAAGGTATGGTCCGTCACGACCTGCCCGACGCAGACCACCACCGCCTTCTTGCCAGCCTTTTGACCGGACCTTTCCGACGCCATGCGAGACCCCTCTACACTGCCCGGCTGGCTCGCCGCGCGAATCCTGCACATCCGGCCCGAGGTTATGGTGATCGACAAGCCCGCCGGCCTGCCGCTCGATCCGGGCCGCCCCCAGGCAGGGAACCGGGAACCCAACGCCAGCTTGGCCGATTGGCTGCCCCTGCTACAGCTCGGCAAGCGCCATTTGCCCCAACCAGCCCACCGGCTGGACCGGGATACGGCGGGATGCCTTGTCCTCGGCCGCACGAAGCCGGCGCTGGCCACCCTTAACGCCTTGTTTGCCGAACGCCGGGCGGAGAAGACCTATTGGGCCATCGTCGTCGGCCATCCACCGGGGGAAGGCGGCACCCTTGATGCGCCGCTCCGCAAGACCAGCTCGCGGGAGGCCGGCTGGCGCATGGAGGCCCACAAGGACGGCCAGCCTGCCCGCACTATCTGGCGCCTCCTCGGCCGGTCGGAGGACACCTCCTGGCTGGAACTGCGCCCTGCCACGGGCCGAACCCACCAGCTCCGGGTCCATTGCGCCCTGCTTGGCTGCCCCATCCTCGGGGATATCCTCTATGGAAGCGCGAAGCCGGCACCGGGCGGAATGCATCTCCTTGCCCGGGCCATCGCCCTGCCCCTCGACCCGCCCCTGGCTGCGACCGCCCCCATCCCGCCGGCCATGGCCGCGGGTTTCGCGCGCTGCGGCGCCCGGGAGGTTACCGCGTGATGCGAGCCGCCAAGGGCGGCAGCATCGAGGTTTGACGCCCCCCGCCCAGCTCTGCAAAACCGCAACGGTCGAGAGCGGGAACGCATGCCGGAGGGCAACCAGACCACAGCGCCACCGCCCGGCAGCTCGCCATCCGCGAGCATGGCCGGCGAGCAGGCACCTGCCACGCCACGCCGATGGACGCTGAGCCAGCGCCTCGCGCTGGTCTATGGATGCGTCTCCCTGGTCATCCTGCTCGGCGCCGGCGCCTTCACCTGGTGGCAGGCCGCCATCCTATCCGATCGCAACCAGGATCTCGCCATCACCGAAACGGGCCGCATCGCGGACCGGATCGGCGCCGCGCTGGGCCAGGCTCGCCAGGGCCTCGCTGTCCTCGCCAGCACCAACCCGCTCGCGCACGGGCCGGAGGCATGCCAGTCGGGGTTGAACGCCGCCCATCTCGCCATGGATGCCGTGATCCGCCACCTCTTGATAGCCGACGCGGAGGGTCGGATCGTCTGCTCGACCCTCGGCTCCCTGATCGGCCGGCAGGTGACGGCGGAGGCGGTCCGCACCACCGAGCTGACCGGCCACCCCGTCATTGGCGCCCTGGTGAGCTCGGCGCCTGGTCTCGGCGACGTGCTCTGTGTTGCCTACCCGCTTCGGCCGAACGGCCGGCATGAGGGCGTACTGGTCGCCATTGTGGCGGTGGAGACCCTGCGGGAGACCGCAGCCCGCAGCCGGCCGGATTTCGAGGGCCTGCGCGCCTGGCTCCAGGACGCCTCGGGGGCGAGCGCGAGCCTGATCGGCCCTGACTCGCCCCTGCCGGACCTGCCCGCAATCGTCCATGCCTCCTACATGCCCCCACTTCCGCCGGATGCGGGAACCGCCCGATCCAAAGGCCAGTTCCTGATCGAGGCGCGCGCGACGGACGACCTCTCCGTCGTCGTCGCCCTGCCGGAGCGGACCATCCGTGCCAGCGCGCCGCTGGAGGTGGCGCTGCCGCCGCTGCTCCTCGCCTTCGTGCTCCTGGCCGGGCTGGGCGCCCTGTTCTGGTCGATTCAGCGCTTTCTTGTCGGTCCGCTGGAAGCCGCGACCTGCCGCCTCGAATCCGCCGACGAGCTTCTTCCACCGAGCGAACCGGAGGGCCACGCGCCCTCGGATGTGGAAAACCTCATCCGCCGGCTCGGCGCCACCCGCGTGGCGCGGGACGAGGCCGTGCGGCTGCGCGACACGCTGCTGCGGGAGGCGCATCACCGCATCAGGAACCATCTCGCCCTGGTCGCTTCCTTCCTGCGGCTTCAGGAACGCCAGATCTCCGACCATGCGGCGCTCCAGGCGCTACGTGCCGCCCAGGACCGCCTGGTCGCGATCGGGATGACCTACGAGTTGTTGCATGACGGCGGCCAATATGTGCCGTTGGACAAGATGCTTGACCGCTTCTGCCGCGCGCTGGCGGCCCGTGACGCCTCGGCGGGCAGCGCGGCCCAGGTCGAGGCCGACCTTCATCCGCTGACGGTTCCGGCCGATGTGGCAATGAGGATCGCGCTGGTCGTGAACGAACTGGCGACCAACGCGATGAAATACGCCTTTGTCGGCCGCGCGCCCGGTGTAGTCCGCATCACTCTGCGCCCGAACGGATCGCAGGGCGGCTTCACCCTCTGCGTCACCGATAACGGGGCCGGTTTGCCGACGGATCACCGCCGCGGCCTCGGCATGACCGTCGTGGACAGCCTGCTACGCGGGATCGACGCCACGATCGAGCACCCTCCCGGCCCCGGGACGGGCTATGTCATCACCTGGCTGCCCCGCTTGCCGCCGCCCATCGGTTGACCCAGACCGCCCGCATGTTCTCGATCCTCGAATCCCGCCTCGCCGCCTTGCGTGTCCGCCTCGCGGAGCCGCACCGCGTCTATCACCGCCAGCCCCATGTCGATGCCATGCTGCGGGGGATGCAGGATCTGCCGGGCCCGCTCCTTCATCCGGCCGCGATGGAACTGGCGATCTGGTACCATGACGCGGTCCATGACCCTGCCGCGCGGGACAACGAGGAACGCAGCGCCGCCCTGCTCCGCGCCCACCTGACCGGCCTCGTCCATCCACAGGTGCTTGGCGTCGCCATGGAGATGATCCGCCTTACCGCCACCCACACCCTGCCACCTGATCTGCCGGATAACTGGCGCGAGGACGTGGCTCTCTTTCTCGACCTGGACCTTTCCATCCTCGGCGCCCCGCCCGACGCATACGACGCCTATGAGCAAGGGATCGCGGCCGAGTTCGAACCGGTCCACGGCCGGAAGGCCTATCAACACGGGCGAGCGGCCTTCCTGCGGGACATGCTTGCCCGCCCCCGCCTGTTCAACACGGCGCATTTTCACGACATGCTGGAGGCAGCCGCCCGCGCCAATCTGCGCCGTGCGCTGGAGCGGATCAGAATCGCAGAAAGCAGCGCCGGGAAATGAGGCGGCCCAGCACTGTTTCCTGTCTGCGGACACGCAGCCGTCAGGAGGGCGCCGGACCGGAAGCGGTCCGGCGCGTTCGTCGGCCCTAAGTTTTGTGGCCTGGGCGATTATGTGCGGTCTTGGCCGAGCCGGCGCCGGCGTCTGTGCGCTGGTTGTCGTGCCGCGGCTCCGCAGAGGGCGCGCTGCCCGCGCCCGTAGCCGGACCGTCGGCATTGCTGACGCTGCCCTGGCCGGAGCCGGTCTCAGCTGCTCGCTTGTTCGCCTTCTTTTCCGTCGTCATCTGATCCTCCTCCGGCATGCCGGCCAATGAGCCGGGGTTCTTCACCCAGCCTGCCCCGCTTCCCTGCAGCGCCCGGCCGGGCGGCGCCGATACGCTCGTCAGGCTCTTGCCTGCATGCTGAACAAGCGGGCCGGGTCAGCCTGGGGGTACATCGGCCAGGGCTAACCCTGTAAACGCCAGCCAGCGAGCGAGTTGCCCGACTCGGTGCCAGAACCGCCGCGCCACGCTCACGGCACTGCACGTTCGCCGGCGCTGGCGGTGATGTGATCCCGTTTCGTGCCGCCCAGGATCTCTGTCGAGCGTTTCAACGATACGCCGCACATCGCTGGCGCAGGAAATGGCGGTAGCGCTGCCTCGGGCTTTGCCACCCCATGATCCAGCCTTGGCGAGGAGCCCAACCCGGATGAGCTAGTGGAGTTCGCCACACCGCGCGTCGCGCATCATGCGCCGCGTACGACCTGATCGGTCCGGCCATCCCGGACCATACGGCACGCCATCCAGCTCGCCATCGGCTGCTTCGCCAATCTGAGGACTGAACGACCGTGACATTTGACGTCATGACGACCGAACGGCAGCACGCCGCCCCCGTTCGGACAGCACGTCATGTGTCCATTCACACGGCTTCCGTAAGCACGATGCGACCTCTCATTGCGGACTCGCCAGCTCGTGGCTGGCTTCTTGGTCGTGGGGGCGACCGTCGGCGCACTGTCCAGAATAGCGGAGAGCGCGGCCGCCGTGTCGCTGTCCTGATGTTGGTCAATGATGAGGCGTTAGCCGAAAGGAGGCGAGCCTGCCGCGAGCACCGAGCAGACCTCACATGCTGCTCCGGTGAGCAAGCCTGGCTACCGACGCCGCACATCGTCGTTGGCGGGCGATCCGGGCGGATACGAAGCTGTGACCGGACAGGCCATAATCGGGCCACAAATTCGACTTCAGCATGAGCATGGACATGCTCCTGTTTCCGCAACCACAGCATCACCGGTTAATGCGACTTCGTGTCGTATAGCTTACCGGGATGCTGTACCCGACCGTGGTGATTCGACCTTGAGAAACCCCCTGCTGCTCTGCCTGTCCCACCTCCGCTGGGACCTGGTCCTGCAGCGACCACAACATCTGCTGACCCGCGCTGCTCAGGACTGGCACGTCCTCTATTTTGAGGAACCGCGCTTCGAGCCGCCCGCCGCCGATCTGCCGCGACTGGAGCGCCGCGACGTGGCCCCGGGGGTCGAGGTGGTGGTGCCGGTGCTGCCGTACTGGGATGGCGTGCCGGGCAGTGTGGAGCGCATGCAGCGGCCGCTGCTCGACACGCTGCTCACCGAAACCGGCCAGCCGGACGTGATCTGGTACTACACGCCGCTGGCGCAGGCCATCGCCGGACATCTGACGCCGCGCGTGACGGTCTATGACTGCATGGACGAGTTGTCCGCATTCAAGGGCGCCTCGCCGCAGCTGCTACTGGAAGAGCGGCGGCTGTTGCGGCGCGCCGACCTTGTCTTTACCGGTGGCCGTTGCCTGTATGAGGCGAAGCGCGGTCTTCATCCCGAGATTCACTGCTTCCCCTCCTCCATCGATGCGAAGCACTTCGCCGTGGCGCGATCGCCCGGCCTGGCAGAACCATCCGATCTGGCGAACATCCCGCATCCGCGGGTCGGCTGGTTCGGCGTGGTGGACGAGCGCATGGACCTGGAGCTGCTCGCCGCCTGTGCGGATCTTCGGCCTGACTGGTCCTTCGTGATGATCGGCCCGGTGGTGAAGGTGGATCCGGCGGACCTGCCCCGCCGCCCGAACATCCATTGGCTCGGCGGGCGCTCCTATGCCGATCTGCCGGCTTATCTTGCGCACTGGGACGCGGGCTTCATGGTGTTCGCGCTGAACGAGGCGACGCGCTTCATCAGCCCCACCAAGACACCGGAATACCTGGCAGCAGGCGTGCCGGTCGTTTCCACAGCCATCACCGACGTGGTGCGACCCTGGGGCGAGGAGGGATTGGTGGAGATCTCGCGCAGCGCTGAGGACGCCGTCGATGCGCTTGAGCGCGTCATGGCACGCCCCAAAGCCCCCTGGCTGGCGCGAGTGGATCAGATGCTCGCCACCACCTCCTGGGATCGGACCTGGACGGATATGCAGACGCTGATCCAGGACGGGGAACGCCAGCCTGGCACGACGGAGCTGCGTCGGGTCTGAACGGATACATGGCCGGATGCGGGTTCCGCATCCGGCCATGTACTGTCTTGTTTGCGGTCCTGCAGCCAGGACACCCATAGACTAGAAATCCAGTTTTCCTGCCCTGCTGCCGGAGCATTCGGCTTGGAACTCGGCCCGGTGCAACCGGTCGAACATGGCTGAAGGACTGCTCACTCTGCCGACCGAAGACGGGCCAGCAGGCATATCGCCAGTCAACATGATGCCACCTGGCGACGCACCGTCCAGACCGCTTACCGAGGGGTGGATCGCCCTGCTGATTGCTGCGCAGCAGCCATAATGGCTGTGGCAGGCGCTGCCGCCGTGCTTTGGCGCGGACCATGGGGCCCGCGCCTTTCCAAAAGTTCCCGTGACAGAGCTGGTGGCCGCACGCCGATGCGCGGCACCGCCGGATCAGGCGTCCTGCAGCTCGACCACGTACCGGTCCTCGCGTCGCCACCAGCCCGGCTCTGCCACGGAGGGATGCTCGTAGCGCCCCTCGGTCGCGAGGGCACGGACAGCAGGAGCAAGGAGCGTCGGCCGCGGCGGATAGTGGCGCGCATCGAAGACGCCCGGCTCGTAGGCCCCCTCACGCCGACAGAGCAGCGAGCACCAATCGACAGCACCAAACATCGACCAGACCGTCACGGCGCGCAGATCGGCTCCCTGCTGACGCAGGCGGCTGGCAGCGTTCCAGACCTCCATGAGCCAACGCACGCATTCCTCCGGCTCCTTGCAGCCGAGATGGGCCTCAGTCACCGCGACTGGCAGGCGGTACCGCTCCCAGGCCTCTCGCAGGCGCGCTTCGGGGCCAGTGTGGAAATCTGGCGGTAAGGGCACGCGAACCGCCTCGATATCGGCATAGACCCGCCCGCCGCTGCCGCCCACTGTCTGAGGTGGATAGAAGTTGACACGGTGGTCCAGGAAGCGGTCACTCGTCACATAGTGGTTGATGCCGATGATGTCGGGCTCGCAGGGTTCGGCCGCCAACTCGGCCAGATGCTCCTCCGGCACGCCCTCGTCGAGCATGCGCTGGTACCAGGGATGGTGACGGTCCACCCGACCGCAGAGGAGGTCCAGGCTGAGCCAGCGCCGCTCATTCTCATAGGCCGCCTGATCGGCGAGCGGGCCGGTGGAGAAGACGCGACCGAGATCCTCGGTCTGGATCAGACGCGCATCCGGGCGGATCTGGCGGATGGCGCGCATAGCGAGAGCCACACCACGGCACTCGTTCATCAGCGCGATCAGAAAGCTGCTGTGATCCCGCGCATGCGGGTACCAGTGTCCATAAAGCGCGGAGAAGCGCGCGGTCGTCAGCGGCTCGTTGACCGGAGTCCAGTCGCGCACCCAGGGATAGCGCGCCGCGACGAGGGCGGCATAGCGGGCCAGCTTCTCCGGAAAAAGGGGATCAAGAAGGCTCGTATAGGCCGGCCCGGAACCATGATGCACGAGGCCAACGATCGGATCGATTCCCAGTTCCCTCAGCCGGGTAAGGCGCCTGTCCGACCAATCCCAGTCCAGTGTATCGAGATCCTGCGGCGCCACTCTCTCCCAAAGCACGGGGTAACGCAATTTACGGATACCAAGGTTGCGAACGAGATCGAGATCTGCTTCGCGGTCGTGGTGGCCTGTATCGCGCAACTGATCGCGCCATTCGCCTCCGGCGCGCAGGACGGTGCACTCGATGCCGCCCCAAAGTTCCAATCTGCTCATGGACTAGTCTCTCCGACAGTCTGAAGGGACCTCTGTCCAAACGGTCCTCAGGGCACTAGCGCCAGCCTCTGGAGTTTGTTTCCTACAGAACCGTAGAAAATTTCGGGAAATTCAATCACAGCAGGAAGTTTAACTGTGTTAATGCAAGAGAGCTGATGAGGCGGCAGCCGTTCCCTCTGCTTCGGGCAGGACAGATATGCGGGCACCCAGATGACGGCTGATTTCCATCCTCTCCAGCACGCGGAGACCAGCCTCCGTTTCTTCAGGCCCAGCCTGTTCAGAAGCTTCTTCCTTGGCGGTTTTGAGTGCTCCACGCATCGCCGGCGTGACGGCCGGCGGCTCGACCTGCTCCATTCGACGCGGCATGACAGCTTGGCGGCCGCGGATTACAGGCAGCTTTCGGAGCACGGCATTCGCTCGGCACGTGACGGTGTTCGCTGGCATATCGTGGAAACATCGCCGGGGCGATACGACTGGTCGTCGGTGCTGCCGATGCTGCGGGCCGCTAAGGCGGAAGGCACGCAGGTGGCCTGGGATCTCTGCCACTACGGCTGGCCCGATGGGCTGGACGTGTTCTCTGTGGAGTTCGTCGAGCGATTCGCGGCTTATGCGCGTGCCTTCGCGGCGCTGCATCTGGAGGAGACCGGGCAGCCTCCCATGGTCTGTCCGGTCAATGAGATCTCATTTCTCACCTGGGCTGGTGGAGAAGCTGGCCTGATCAACCCCTGCCTGCGCGACCGGGAGCGCGCCGATGAGCTGAAGCGGCAGCTTATCCGCGCCGCGCTGGCGGGCACGCGTGCAGTCCGGGAGGCGGCGCCTGGCGCACGCGTGCTGGCAATCGACCCGATCGTGAACATCGTGCCCCGCCCCGACCAGGATCCGGCGGAGGCTGCGGAGCGCAATGAGGAGCAGTTCCAGGCATGGGACATGCTCGCTGGCCGGCTGTGCCCGGAGCTGGGCGGCAGTCCTGAGATGCTTGATGTCGTCGGCGTGAACTACTACTGGAACAACCAGTGGCTACACGGGGGCGAGCGCGAAGCCGTATTGCCCGGCGCCCCCGGACATCGGCAGCTGCGCGATCTTCTGCGTGATGTTCACGCTCGCTACGGCCGGCCTCTCTTCGTGGCCGAGACAAGCATCGAGGGGGAGGAGCGCGCGCCCTGGCTCCGCTATGTCTGCGAGGAGGTGCGGGCCGCAATGCGTGCGGGCGTTCCGATCGAGGGGATCTGCCTTTATCCGGTCCTGTCGCATCCGGGCTGGGACGACGACCGCTACTGCCCAAACGGCTTGTTCGAACTACGGTCCGACGGAGACCGGCGGCCCGTCGATGGACCGCTGGCCGCCGAACTCGGCGAGCAGCAACGGCTGTTCGACGCGGAATGGGCACGCGGCGAGCTCGCCACGCCGGATCGGCCTGCGTTGAAGCAGGCTGCGCGTTGAGGCGCGTCGGCTCCTGTGGCGCCGGGGCGAGGCCCCGGTGGATTCAGATAGCTCCCGTCAATGCCACGCCCGGCCTGCTCCGAGAAAAATAGGTGATGCATGAGGCTGACCCTGGCGTAGCAATCGCCGCGCCTGGAAAGGGCCGAGCAGAGCGCACCCTGGACGTGTTGAGCTTCGTTCTCTCTGACGTGCGCTACGGGCTCGGCGCCTATCTGTCCGTCTATCTGCTCACCGTGCATCACTGGGACGAAGCCAGCATCGGTCTCGCCCTGTCCTTCGGTGGGCTGGTCGGGCTGGCGTCGCAAACGCCCTTGGGCGCGATGGTGGATGCGGTGCAGAGGAAGCGCGCTCTGCTCGGCTTCGCCGTCATCATCGTTACTGCGACCTGCCTCGTGATCCCGCTTTCGCCGCATTTCTGGTCAGTGGCCGTGGCGGGGGTTATCGGTGGTCTCGCAGGCACGACCATAAGCCCAGCCCTGGCGGCAATCTCGCTTGGCATTGTCGGCCCGCGCTGCTTTGCCTACCGGGCCGGCCGCAACGAAGCACTGTTCCATCTCGGCAATGGCGCGATCAACGTCGTAATCCTGCTCACCGCGCCCTTCCTGGGCACGCCGGTGGTGTTCTGGATGATGGGACTGACAGCCATTGCCAGTGTGCTGGCGGTCCGGGCAGTGCCATCTGCCGCCATCAACCATGAGCTGGCGCGGGGCTTGTTGCCCGATGCCGATGGCCATCTGACGCGCCCCTCGCTCTGGAGCACGCTCATCTCCAGCCGGCCGCTGCTCGTCTTCGCCGTGTGTGGAGCCTTCTTCCACCTGGCCAACGGCTCCATGCTCGGCCTGGTGGCGCAGAAGCTGGCGCTGGCCTTCCCCGGCCAGACCATTGCCCTGACCGCCGCCTGTGCCATCGCGGCCCAATCCGTGATGGTGCCCGCCGCCATGCTGGCTGCGCGGCGGGCAGATGACTGGGGCCGGAAGCCGCTGCTGCTTGCGGCCTTCGTGGCACTCGCCTTGCGCGGCGTGCTCTACACGGTTTGGGACCATCCGGGCTGGCTCATCACCGTCCAGTTGCTGGACGGCGTGGGCGCGGGGCTGATCGGGGCCTTGTTCCCGGTGGTTGTGGCTGACCTGACCCGGGGAAGCGGACATTTCAACGCCGCCCAGGGTGCGGTGGGGACCGTGCATGCCGTGGGCGGCGTGATCAGCGGTGCCCTGGGCGGCTCCATCGTGGTGATGGCTGGATATCACGCGGCCTTCCTCACGCTTGCTGGCTTCGCGGCGATCGGGGCCGTGCTGTTCTGGGTTTTCATGCCGGAGACGCGGACCAGCTCGACCCGGTTCCAGCCCGGCGACCTGGGACCTCGGGAGGGAGGGCCGACGCCGTTGCAGGTTGAGGCTTTCGAGCCTGCCGCCCAGCACCAGGCTGTCATCCCCAATCCACGCTAAGCCCCTCGCCCCAATATCGCCCGCCCCTCAGTCCGGGCGGATGCCTGTCTCCTGGACCAGCTTCGTCCACATCGCCAGTTCATCCGACACGCGGCGTTCCAGCGTGGCGGGATCCTCGTAATGCACGACACCACCGGCCTCGAGCGCGCGGCGGCGCAGCCCCTCATCGGCCAGAATGGCCCGCATGTCTTGGGAAAGGCGGTCCACCACCGGGCGCGGCGTGGTCTTGGGCGCGAGCAGGCCGAACCAGCTTTCCGCCGCGTAGCCGGGCAGGCCGGCCTCGGCGGCCGTGGGCACATCCGGCAGGGCGGGATGGCGCTCCGCCGATGCCATGGCCAGGGCGCGCAGCCTTCCGTCGCGGATGAAGGGGGCCACGGGCGGCGGTGTCGTCATGTAGAACTGGATGCGGCCTGCCAGCACATCTTTCACCGTCTCGCCCGTGCCACGATAGGGCACGTGCACCATGTCGATTCCGGTCCGCTGCTTCAGCAGTTCGGTCCCCAGATGCTGAACGGAGCCCGCGCCGGAGGAGGCGTAGTTCAGTTGCCCCGGCCGGGCCCGCACATATTCGATGAACTCGGAGAGGGTCCGTGCGGGGATACTGGGATGTACCATCATCACCTGCGGCGCCTGCAGGATCAGCGACACTGCGGCCAGATCCCGGCGAGGATCGAAATCGCCGAATCCTTCCACGGCTGGTTTGCCGGTGACGGTGCCGGAATAGCCGATCAGCAGCGTGTACCCGTCCGGCCTGGCCCGGATCACAGCTTGAAGGGCGATCAGGCCGTTGCCGCCGGCCTTGTTCTCCACCACGACCGGCACGCCCAGCCGTTCCGACAGGGGCTGTGCGACCAGCCGCGCGGAATAGTCCGTGGTGCCGCCGGCAGGGCCACTGACAACCAGCGTGATGGGGCGTTTCGGAAACTCCTCCGCCGCCCGGACGGGACGGGCGGCGAGCAGTACCGCCCCGGTCAGGGCGCCCCCGATCAGTCCCCGGCGGCTTTGCCTTCCCTGCTGCATGATTCCTGGACTCCTCCGTTGATTGCCGTGGGCCCGCTATCAGGGCCTTCTTGGCTGGCTGCCTCGGCAAGGATGCCGTGCAGCGCCAGCGTTTCGATCTCGGCCGACAAAAAGCCAGCTTCCGACAGCACCTCGGCATTGTGCTCACCCATGCGGGGCGGCTGGCGCCGCAGGCCGGGGCGCTCCCTTCCCTCTCCCATCTCCAGGGGTAGCGCCGGCAACAGCGTGTCCGCCGGGCCGCCGCCGAGGGCCGAGATGGCCGTGGCCAGCAGCCCGTTGCTGGCGAGGAGATGCGGGTCTGTGAAGAGATCAGCGGGCTTGCCCACTGGCGCCCAGGAGATGGCCGCCGCCTCGCAGCGCGACACCACGGTCTCACGCGGCAGCTTCGCGATCTCCTCACGCAGGCGCGGGGTGAGCCAGGACCGAGCGCGGGCGCGGTCAGCATTGGTGCGCAGGCGCTCATCGGCTGCGAGATCCGTGAGTCCGAAGGCATCGCAAAAGCGCACCCATTGGGCATCGCTTGTCACGCCGATGAAAACCTGGTCGCCATCGCCGGTGGTGAAGGGCTCATAGACGCCCCAGGCGCCCTTCCGGGCGGGCATGGGCGGCACGGGCTCCCCGGTGGCCGCGATGCCGGCCATATGGGAGCCCATCAGGAAGACTGTGGATTCGAACAGGGCGCTTCCAACGCGTTGGCCGCGCCCGGTGGCGTCGCGCTCCCGCAAGGCGGCCAGGGTGGCGGTCACGCCGAACACGGCGCCGAGGATATCGATCACCGAGGCGCCCGCGCGCAACGGCTGGCCGGGCGGGCCGGTCATGTAGGCGAGGCCGGCCTGGAACTGCACGACCTCGTCCAATGCCGGGCGGTTCTCATAAGGGCCGGCGAGGAAGCCCTTGAGGGCGAGATAGACGAGGCGCGGATTCAGCTTCGAGAGGTCGTCCCAGCCGCAACCCAGGCGCTCCATGGTGCCAGGGCCGTAATTCTCCAGCACCACATCGGCCTGCGCGGCCAGGCGGTGGATCGCCTCCCTGCCCTCCGGCCTCTTCAGGTCGATGGCGAGAGAACGCTTGTTGCGGTTGAAAGTGGCGAAGAAGCCCGCGGCAAAGCCAGGCAGGCGGCGCGTGTGATCACCCGAGGGTGCGGGCTCCACCTTCACCACATCGGCGCCGAGATCCGCCAGGATGAGGCCGGCGCAGGGCCCCATGATGGTGTGGCTGAATTCGAGGACGCGCAGCCCCTCCAGCGGGCGAGCGCTCATGCCGTTCCCTCCGCGCGGACAATGCGCGGGCCTTTCCCGCTGGTAGAGATGCGGCAGGGCAGGTCGGTCACAGCTTGTAATCCCTGGAGTGGTGGCGGATGGCAGAGCTGCGTCAGCCCTGCAGCAAGCCTGCGCGGCGGACAACAGCGCCGAAAACTTCGCGATCGCGCCGCACCTGTGCCGCGAAATCCTCGGGTGATGTCGGGGCAGCCTCGAAGCCGCCGGCCTCAAGGCGCTGGCGCGTGGCCGGATCGCGGCCGGCCGCGCCAAGCGCGGCGCTGGCCTTCCGGACGATGGCGGGCGGCAGGCCGGCGGGGCCGAACAGGCCAACCCAGCTGGAAACATCGAAGCCCGGCAGCCCGCTTTCGGCCAGCGTGGGCACATCGGGATGGGCGGCGGCGCGCTGTGCGCTCGTGACCGCCAGAAGCCGGGCCCGCCCCGCTTCCACGATGGGCGCGGCGGAGGAAAGCGTGATGCAGGCCGCCTCCAGATTGCCTGCGGCGAGGTCATTCGCCGCCTCCGCCCCGCCGCGATAGGGCACATGCTCAAAGCGCAGGCCGGCAGCCTGGGCGAAGGCCTCCCCGGGGATGTGCCCGCTGCTTCCGGCGCCGGGAGAGCCGTAGCTGACCGGCTCGCGCCGCGAGCGCGCCACGGACATGAACTCCGCCGCGGAACGGGCGGGGAATCGGCTGGAGACGAGCCAGGCATAAGGCTGGTTGGTGGCACGGCCGATATAGGAGAAGGCCGTTTCGTAATTGACCGGCAGATTGCGGAAGAGCAGCGGCGCAACGACATGCGCCGCCGCGTCGAACAGCAAGGTGTAACCATCGGCGGGCGAGCGCGCGGCCGAGACGGCGCCGACCGTGCCTCCGGCACCCGCGCGGTTCTCGATCACGACCTGCTGGCCCAGCGCCTCGGACATGCCGGGCTGGAGGAGGCGGGCGATGGTATCGGCTGCGCCGCCTGCCGCGTAGCTGACGATGATCCGCACGGGCCGGTCCGGCCAATTGTCCTGAGCGCGCGCGGCGGCGGGAAGCAGAAGCAGCCCTGGCAGGGCCAGGGTCGCGCGGCGGCGCATGGGCGCGGCGCTGTGCATCACTTGTTCCTCCATCCTGCCCAAGCCCAAGCCCGCGCTGCTGCGGCGGCGCTGGCGTTCTTCTGTGCAGAACTGTTGTTCTGTTTTGGCGAGGGTGGCAGTCTTGCGTCATGGACGTCAAGCAACCCGTGCAAAGCACGATTGAGCCGCCGGCCGCGAGTTGGGCCTCGGCCGGTGTCTCCGCGCTTGAACGCGGGTTGTCGGTGCTGGACGCGCTCGGCTCGGCCGGAGCACCGATTGGGTTGGCGGATCTGTCGAAGCGGACCGGGCTCTATAAGAGCACTCTGCTGCGCCTGCTCGCCTCGCTGGAACGCTGCCGCTACGCCGTGCGCCAGGCGGATGGGCGCTACCGGCTGGGGCCGGTGCTGCTGCAGCTCGGGCATGCCTATTCCAGCGGTTTCGATCTCCGTGCGGCGCTCGAACCCTCCCTCACCCGCCTGGCCGCGGCGACGCGGGAGGCGGCCTCCTTCTTCGTACGCGAAGGCAACGGGCGCCTCTGCCTTGCCCGCGTCGAGGGGCGGCAGGAAGTGCGGGACTGGGTCACAGTGGGCACGGTGCTGCCCCTTCAGGGCGCCGCCGGCCATGTGCTGCGCGCTTTCGAGAGCGGTTACCGGCCCGGCCTGCCGCTGATCCACGGCTCCTTCGGGGAGCGAACGCCCGAGGTCGCCGCGATCAGCGCGCCGGTGTTCCGCAGCGGCCCGTTGCTGGCCGGAGCATTGACTGTCAGCGGCACCTGCACGCGCTTCCGTGACGAGAATCATCGCGCCGACATCGTCGCCGTGTTGCGACGGGAAGCAGAGGCGCTGACGGCCGAGCTGGACGGCGATCGCGCGGGCTTCCGCGAGGACTGACGAACCCACGGCAAAGTGGGAATGGAGGAAACGGAATGGGCCGAACACTGCTGGACAAGCTTTGGGACCGGCATGTCGTCGACACGCTGGCACCCGGGGTGGATCTGCTGAACGTCGATCGCCACTACCTGCTGGAGATGCGTGCCGGCGCCTTCGGCGTGCTGGAGGAACGTGGGCTGAAAGTGCGTGACCCCCACCGCACGGTGGGCGTGGTCGATCACGTCGTTTCCTCCGCACCCGGCCGCGCCGGCGGTGCACCCTGGACGGCGAAGCATCTGGCGGCAATGCGCGCGGGCTGTGCGCGTCACGGCGTGATGCTGCTGGATGTGGATCATCCGGACCAGGGCATTGCGCATGTCGCGGGGCCCGAGCTGGGACTGACGCATCCGGGCATGCTTGTCGTCTGCCCGGACAGCCATACCAGCACGCATGGCGCGCTCGGCGCACTGGCCTGGGGGATAGGCTTCTCGGAAGTGGCGCATGTGCTGGCCACCTCCACCATCGTGCAGCGCAAGCCTGCGCGCATGCGCATCCGCTTCGAAGGCGCGCCGCCACCGGGGGTCACGGCGAAAGATCTGGCACTCGCCGCACTTGCCATTGTCGGTGCAGGCGGCGGCGTGGGGCACGCCATCGAGTTCGCGGGACCAGCTATCCGCGCCCTGGGCGTGGAGGGCCGCATGACTCTGTGCAACATGGCGGTGGAGCTGGGCGCGAAGATCGGCATGGTGGCGCCGGATGAGGTCACCTTCGCTTGGCTACACGGCCGGCGTCACGCGCCTTCGCCCGAGTTCTGGGAAGCGGCGGTGGCGGATTGGCGAACCCTGCACACGGATGAGGATGCGGCGTTCGACCGCGACGTGGTCGTACCCGTTGCAGGTCTTGCACCGCAGATCACCTGGGGTACCAGCCCAGAGCATGTGATGCCCATCGACGGACGCATTCCCGATCCCGCCGCCGCGCCGGATGCGACGCGTGGTAAGGCCTGGGCCGCGGCGCTGGACTATATGGGGCTGACGCCCGGCGAAGCGCTGCTTGGCCAGAAGGTCGATCAGGTCTTCATCGGATCCTGCACCAATGCGCGGTTGTCCGATCTGCGAGAGGCCGCGACGGCGCTGGCCGGCGGCAAGGTGGCGCCGGGGGTGACGGCCTGGGTGGTGGCAGGATCGCAGGGCGTGAAGCGCGCCGCAGAGGCCGAAGGGCTGGACGCCATCTTCCGTGACGCCGGCTTTGAATGGCGCGAGCCCGGCTGTTCGCTCTGCGTCGGCGCGAATGGGGAGTTCGTGCCGGCGGGCGCGCGCTGCATCTCAACCTCGAACCGTAACTTCGCTGGGCGGCAGGGACCGGGATCGCGCACGCATCTGGCCAGCCCCGCCATGGCCGCGCGCGCCGCGGTGGCCGGCGCCATCGTCGATCCGAGAGGTTGATCCATGGAACGTTTCACCGTGCTCACCGGGCCCGCCGCGCCGGTGCCGATGGCGAATGTCGATACCGACCTGATCATCCGCGTGGACCGCTCGGCCGGCGTGCCGCGCGCGGAACTCGGCCCCTATGCGCTGGAATCCTGGCGCTTCCGGCTGGACGGCACGCCGAACCCGGATTGCGCGCTGAACCGCGCGCCCTATGACGGCGCGCGCATCCTGATCGCCGCCGAGAACTTCGGATGTGGCTCGGCGCGCGAGACGGCGGTCTGGGCGCTGCATGGCTTCGGCATCCGCAGCGTCATCGCGCCTTCCTTCGGCGGCGCCTTCCACGAGAACTGCTTCGAGAATGGCATGTTACCGATCCGCCTTCCGGCGGAGCAGGTGACGGCGTTAAGGGCGCTGGTGCTGGAGCACCCGATCCTGACAGTGGATCTGAACAAGCAGGAGATCCGCGGCGAGGGCGTCACCCTGCCCTTCCAGGTGGAGCCGCTGCGCCGGACCATGCTGCTGGAGGGGCTGGACCCGATCGGGCTGACCCTTTGTCGCCAGGAAGCCATCGCGGAATTCCAGGCACGCGACGCGGCGCGGCGCCCCTGGCTGGTGCCGGGCTGAGAGCCAGCCCGGCACCAGCCATCACATCAGCCCGGCAGGAATTCCGGCACAGAGAGGTAGCGCTCGCCCGTGTCGTAGTTGAAGCCGAGGATGCGGGCGTTGGGCAGTTCCTTCAGCTTCTGCGCGATGGCGGCGAGGGTCGCGCCGGAGGAAATGCCGACCAGCAGGCCCTCCTCGCGCGCGGAGCGGCGGGCATAGTCCTTGGCGTCATCAGCGGGGACCTGGATCACGCCGTCCAGCAGGCTTGTATCCAGATTGGCCGGAACGAAGCCAGCGCCGATGCCCTGGATCGGATGCGGCGAGGGCTCGCCGCCCGAGATGACGGGCGAGGCCGAGGGCTCCACCGCGAAGACCTTGAGGCCCGGCCACTTCGCCTTCAGCACCCGCGCGCAGCCCGTGATGTGGCCGCCCGTGCCGACGCCGGTGATCAGCGCGTCCAGCCCCTCCGGGAAGTCCTCCAGGATTTCCTGCGCCGTGGTGCGGATGTGGATGTCGATATTGGCGGGGTTGTCGAACTGGCCGGGAATCCATGCACCAGGAGTCTGGTCCCGAAGTTCCTCAGCGCGCGCGATGGCGCCCTTCATGCCCTTCTCTCGCGGGGTCAGGTCGAACTCAGCGCCATAGGCGAGCATCAGGCGGCGGCGCTCGATCGACATGCTCTCGGGCATGACGAGGATCAGCCGGTAGCCCTTCACCGCCGCGGCCATGGCCAGGCCAATGCCCGTATTGCCGGAGGTCGGCTCGATGATGGTGCCACCGGGCTTCAGGCGACCGTCGCGCTCGGCCGCCTCGATCATGGCGATGCCGATGCGGTCCTTGATGGAGCCGCCGGGATTGGAGCGCTCCGACTTGATCCAGACTTCCGCCTGCGGGAACAGGCGGCCCAGGCGGATATGCGGGGTCCGCCCGATGGTTTCGAGAACGCTCTGGGCTTTCATATGCCAACTCTCCTGACGGCCTGATGAATGCCGGGCAGCACGGCGCCGCGCTGGCCTTGCCCGCCCAGCGCCAGGGCGCCCGCGAGCCGGACAGGTGAGGGGCGAAGTGGCCCGGTGGATGATCTCACGGCAGCCACGACCGGTTTCGGAAGCCGCCGTTTCCGGCACTAGATCACGCGGTGGACAAGGGAACAATCCATAGAACCACGCTGGATTGACGTGTAGTCAGGCCGGGAAGACCGTTCCCGGGGCATAGGCCGGTGCTATCACAGGGCGGCGGCGAATGACGAAGGGCTCCTGAGCATGACGGAATTCCACGGGGTCTTTCCCTATCTTGTCTCGCCCGTCGCGCCGGATGGGAGGGTGCTGGACGAGGTGCTGGCGCGGCTGGTCGAGCACCTGATCGCCTCCGGCGTGCATGGTCTGACCCCGCTCGGCAGCACGGGCGAATTCGCCTATCTCAACCCTGAACAACGCCGCCGGATCATTCAGGTCGTGGTGGAGGCCGCCGCTAGTCGTGTGCCCGTGGTGGCAGGCGTCGCCGCGACCACCACGGCGGAAGCCGTGCGCCAGGCGAAGGAGGCCGCCGCACTGGGCGCGGACGGGATCCTGGCCATCCTGGAAGCCTATTTCCCGGTACCCGAGATGAGCGTGACGGCCTATTTCACCGCTGTGGCCGATGCCACGGATCTGCCGGTCGTGCTCTACACCAACCCGCAATTCCAGCGCTCCGACCTCTCCCTGTCGGCGCTGGAGACGCTCTCCCGCCATCCGCGCATCGGCTATGTGAAGGACGCTTCGACCAATACGGGGCGTCTCCTTTCCATAATGGACCGCACGGAGGGGCGCATGCGGGTCTTCTCCGCTTCCGCGCACATCCCGGCGGCCGTGATGCTGATCGGGGGCGTGGGCTGGATGGCGGGGCCGGCCTGCGTGATCCCGCGCCAAAGCGTGCGACTTTACGAGTTGTGCCGCGCGGGCGAATGGACGGCCGCGATGACCCTTCAGCGGCAGCTCTGGCGCATCAACGAACTCTTCGCGCGTCATGCCCTGGCGGCCTGCATCAAGGGCGGGTTAGAAATCCAGGGCTTCCCGGTTGGCGCTCCGTTGCCGCCGCAGCCCGCCCTTTCACCCGAAGGGCGCCGAGAGGTGGAAACGGCTCTGGCCGCGTTGGAAGGGCCGATTTAGCCCCGGACCGGGCGGGGCGCAGTTGCCGGCCCGTCTCTGGAAACCTCGATTGGCCTTCCCATCGGTGACCGCCGGCCTCGTATCTTGTAACAAGGCATGGGAGATGCGTGCATGATCCTCATCACCGGTGCCTCGGGGCGCATCGGCCGCCGGGCCACGGAGTTGCTCTCGGAGCAGGGCCTTCCCCTCCGGCTCATGTCCCGCAGCCCAGAGCGGCTTCCGATTATCCCGGGTACCAATCGCCTTCACGGTGATTTCGAGGATCCGGCCTCGCTGGACGCCGCCTTTGCCGGGATCACGACCGCCCTGGTAATCTCCGGCAAGGCGCCTCCGGGGAAGCGGGCCCTGACGCACCGCAACGCCTTCGAGGCGGCTGCCCGCGCTGGGGTGCGGCATGTCGTTTATCTCTCGCTGAAGGGCACTGGCCCAGACTCCCCGTACCCCTACTGCCGCGACCACCAGGAGAGCGAGGATTTTCTGGTGGCGACAGGGCTTCCGCATACCCTGCTGCGCGTCGCCTTTTACATGGACATGTTCTTCGACAAGTTTGATCCGCAGGGCGTGATCCGGGGCCCGGCAGGTCAAGGACAGGGCGCCTTCATCTCGCGGGAGGATGCCGCGCGCGTGGCGGCAGCCGCAATTGCGACTCCACCAGGCGGCATATTGGAGGTGACCGGACCGGAATTGCTGGGCGTGGCCGATCTGGCCCGGCGACTTTCTGCCATCACGGGCCGGACGCTGCGCTATGAGGAGGAGGCACCCGACGCCATGCGGGTGCGGCTAGGTCGGGGCGGCGTACCGACCGCCATGCAGGATCTGGAGGTAGGCTGGTTCCAGGCCATTGCTGCGGGAGAGCAAGCGCCCGTCACACAAACCTTCCGGCAGCTGACCGGAAATGATCCGCTCCGCCTGGAAGAGTACGCGACCCGCTATCCGGACCGGCTTGCGGCACTTCGGGCAGGTAGTGCGGCCTAATCGTTCTCCGGCATCCTCTCGCTCAGCGGGTGATCGTGCTCGATCATGTTGCGCGGGGAACACGTGCCTGAAAGGACCCGCCTGCTGCGGGAAGCATCGTGAACCCCAGCGCCAAGGGGGTCCCGTTTGGACGCCGATCGACCCTCCGATGAGGACACTATTCCACGCTTATTCCCCGAAGCGGGACGCCGCCGCCAACGACAACTGCATTACCTCTCGAGAACTCCCTGGACCACAAGTGATCCAGTCAGAGCGGAAATTGCTCTAACTCGCCGGTGCTGACTGCGTCAGGCGTCAACAGGCCTAGATACGACCCGAGCATTTTAGGATTGATGGGCGCTGCAACCTGCACCCGCCCTGCGGACATGGGTCGTTAGTCATAGAATGTGGCAAAGCTCGAAACCGGCTCGCGCTCTGAGACGAGCCCGTTCGTCGGATCTTCCGGATCGGCCACGCCCAGGGCCATGCCACAGACAATCACCTCCGCCTCAGGAATTGAGAGTTCCCGCCTCAAGATGCCGGGATAAGCCGCGATTGCGGCCTGCGGGCAGGTGTCGAGGCCGAAGCCACGCGCCGCGACCATGATGCTCTGTAGGAACATGCCGTAATCAAGCCAGCTGCCCTGTTCCAAATCACGGTCAATGGTGAAAACGAGCCCGACCGGAGCGCCGAAGAAGGAAAAATTGCGCGCCCGCTGACGCTCCCCGGCGGCCTTGTCGCCGCGGGCGACACCGGCCAACTCGTAAAGGCCCCAGCCCACGGCACGGCGGCGTTCGATGTAAGGCGAGCGCCAGTTGCGGGGGTAATATTGGTATTCCCTGCGCTCCTCCTCCCCAGAAAGGCAGGCTTGGACCATGGCCTCCGAAACTCTGGCCAGCGTCGTCCCGGTCAGCACCCTTACCTTCCACGGCTGCACATTGCTGCCGCTTGGCGCCCGGCTCGCGATCTGTAGCAGCTCCGTTACGGTGGCCCGGTGAACCGGAACGTTCCTGAACGCCCGAATACTGCGTCGGCTGGCGATGGCATAGGCGACAATCTCCCTCATTGCGGCGGGGGAAGCCGGCGGCTCGGCGCGTCCAGCAATGCCCATCAGCTCAGACCTCCTTCGATGACGACCCTCCGCCGCAGCATCCATGCAGGCCGGCTCATGAGAGCCGGTCTGCTCCGACCTCCTATCTTAAACCCGCGCTCGCAGTCTGAAACGGCTGACGCTTCCCTGCGCCGTGGCGAGGATGGTACCGTCCTGCGCCAACAGCTTCCCAGAAGAGAAATGGACCCGGCTTCCATCCTGGCAGGCGGTCCATGGCGCTGGTTGCGGGCTAGCTGCTCCGAGGTGCTGATCCAGGACCTGCGCGCCGTGCTGTGCCTGGCGGAGGCCGCCCCGTAACACCCCTCCAGGCCCGGACGATTGTGACAGCGGGCCCAGCCACATGTATCCTGCCTGAAGTGAGGCCTGGTTGAGGGGTCATGATTCACGCTCCGGGGTACCACACAGGATGAGCTTGACGGATCTTTACGCGAAGCCCGGACATCTGATCCGGCGCGCGCATCAGATCTCCTGGGCGCTGTTCCTGGAGGAGTGCGCGGCTTTCAATATCACCCCAGTCCAATACTCCGCGCTTGTGGCCATCGACGAACGCCCAGGTGTCGATGCGACTCGTCTCTCGGCCCTTATTGCCTTCGACCGGTCAACCATTGGCAATGTGCTGGACCGCCTGGAGAATCGGGGACTCATCCGGCGTGAGGCGAGCGCACAGGACCGGCGCCAGAAGCTCCTCCACCTCACCAGGGAGGGAAAGACGATCCTACGGCAGGTTCGGCCGCTCGTCCTTCGGGTACAGAACCGTATCCTGGCTCCGCTCTCAGAAGAGGAGCGCGCCACCCTGCTCAAGCTGCTCACGCGTCTAACTATGGAGCAGAACGAGGTAACCAGCGCACCGATCCGCTCCTATGAAAGCCTTGAGAAAGGCTGACCGTCGGGCCCGCCGGCAAGTTGCTTGATACCGAGCCGATCCGGCCACCCGATCAACGGACGGGCAAGTTTATCGGTCTGACAGTAGCGCCTGAACTCGTGGGCGTTCCCCGCGGTGCAAGAGGTGCTACCGCTGTCTGCCTGTTCTGGCTGGCGAGGGCGTGGAACCTGCGGCCCGCGCTACATTGCCGGCTTTATCACAGTCACCCCCGGCATCGCCGGACAGCACCAGCGCGCCTAGTACATCATTGATGGCTGGTTTCGCCGGCGCGATGCCGCAGCCAGCAATGATCCACACGAGATCCCTGCCAGGGATGCTGCAAGCAGAACCCCAGGATCTTGTATGCCGCGCCGAAGCCGCGGCGTCGTTTGCACTCGGCACGGCGCATCGCCTGCACTCGCACCTGCAATGTCAAGCCGATGCGGCCGTTAGCTACCACTAAGGAACGATCGGCTGATAAGGCAGGCCAGCCCACCGCACGTCATCGGACAGCAACATAACTGACAAGGTACTGTCGCCGCCTCGGCTCTAAGCGTCGCGCGCCCTGTGGAGCCACCTCGCCCGATATGTATCCTGCCGCCAGCAACCCACGTAACGTGCTTCTCGTCGTCGTTGACCAGTGGCGCGCCGATTTCGTCCCGGCCCTCGGCGCAAGCTTTCTCAGGACGCCGAATCTTGACCGGCTTTGCCGCGAAGGCGTCACCTTCCGCAACCACGTCACCAATACGGTGCCCTGCGGCCCGGCCCGCGCCAGCCTGCTGACCGGTCTCTACCTCATGAATCATCGGGCGGTGCAGAACACCGTGCCGCTTGATGCCCGCCATACCAACCTGGCGAAGGAGCTGCGGCGCATCGGCTATGACCCGGCGCTGATCGGCTACACCACGACCACGCCCGACCCGCGCACCACCGGCCCGCGTGACCCACGCTTCACGACGCTGGGCGATCTGATGGATGGTTTCCGCGCTGTCGGCGCCTTTGAACCAACGATGGACGGCTATTTCGGCTGGCTTGCGCAGAAGGGCTACAGCCTTCCGCCGAACCGCGAGGATATCTGGCTGCCCGAGGGGGAGGACCATGTCCCCGGCGTGACGGACCGCCCCAGCCGCATTCCCGCCGATCTCTCCGACACCGCCTATTTCACCGAGCGCGCGCTGACCTATCTCAAGGGCCGCAACGGCAAGCCCTGGTTCCTCCATCTCGGCTACTACCGCCCGCATCCGCCCTTTATCGCGCCCGCGCCCTATCATGCGATGTACCGGCCGGAGGATATGCCGCCCCTGCATCGGCAGGAGACCTGGCAGAAGGAAGCACGGCAGCATCCCCTTCTGAACTTCTACTTGCGAGGCATTAGCCAGGGCTCCTTCTTCCATGGAGCAGGCGGCGCCGCGACGGAACTGGATGCGGGTGCCGTTGCTCAGATGCGGGCCACCTATAGCGGCATGATATCCGAGGTGGACGCGGCGCTCGGCCAGGTCATCGCCTATCTGGACCAGACGAACCAGTGGAAGGACACGCTGGTCATCTTCACCTCGGATCACGGCGAGCAGCTCGGCGACCATTATCTTCTCGGCAAGGTCGGCTACCACGACGAGAGCTTCCGGATCCCGCTGGTGATCAAGGACCCCGATGCCCCGGCTGGTGCCGCCGGCCGGATCGAGGAAGCCTTTACCGAGAGCGTGGACGTGATGCCCACCATCCTGGGCTGGCTCGGCGGCACGACCCCGCGCGCCTGCGACGGCCGCTCCCTGCTGCCGCTGGTCAGGGGCGAGAAGCCGGCCGATTGGCGCACGCATCTTTTCTACGAATACGACTTCCGCGATGTCTTCTATTCGCGGCCTGAGGATGATCTCGGCCTTTCAATGGACGACTGCTCTCTCTGCGTCGTTCAGGACGATGTTTGGAAATACGTCCATTTCGCCGCGCTTCCTCCCTTGCTCTTCGACCTGGAGAACGACCCGCACGGGTTCCGTAACCTGGCCGATGATCCCGCCTATGCCGGGGTGGTTCGCGACTATGCGCAGCTCGCCCTTTCCCACCGCATGCGCCATGCCGAGCGCACGCTCACCCATTTCCGCGCGACCCCCAAGGGCCTTGAGGAGCGAACCCCATGATCCTGTCCCGCCGCCCCCTGCTTCTCGGCGCCGCCGCCGCGGCCAGCCTGCCGCGCTTTGCCATCGCCCAGGCCGACCAGCGCCCCTCCATCTCCATTGCGGTACAGAAGATCACCAACTCCAACACGCTGGAGGTCCTGCGCGAGCAGTCCAATGTGGGCGAGCGGATCTTCTTTTCCTCCCTGTGGGAAGGGCTTATCGGCCGTGACTGGCTGAACGAGCTGAAAACCGTGCCGGGACTGGCCACCGGGTGGCGCCGCATCTCCGACAGCGTGGTGGAACTGACGCTGCGCGAGGGTGTGCGCTTCCACAACGGCGACGTGATGACGGCCGAGGACGTAGCCTTCTCCTTCGGCCCGGAGCGGATGTTCGGCGACAGCAAGCCGACGGCCATGGGTCGCACCATCGAGGTGCGCGGCGACATCATTCCCTCCCCCGCCCAGCGCGAGCTGCCGGTTGAGGTGACGGGCGTAGCCCGCCGGTCCTGGCCGGCGCTGGAGCGCGTGGAGGTTGTGGATGCCCGCACTGTCCGCTTCCACAACGCCACGCCGGATGTGACGCTGGAAGGCCGCCTCTCCCGCTTCGGCAGCGAGATCATCTCCCGCCGTGCCTATCAGGAGGCCAGTGGCTGGTTCGACTGGGCGCGCAAGCCCGTGTTGACCGGCCCCTATAAGATAGTGGAGTTCCGCCCGGATCACTCCCTTACCCTCGCCGCCCATGACGAGTACTGGGGTGGCCGGCCGCCGCTGCGCCAAATTCGGTTCCTGGAAATCCCCGAGGTTTCCGCCCGGATCAACGCGCTTCGTACCGGCGAAGTGCAGTTCGCCTGCGACATTCCCCCCGACCAGATCAGTGGCATCGAGCGTGATCGGGCCTTCGAGGTGCAGGGCGGCACGATCCTGAACCACCGCCTGACCTGCTTCGACAAGAACCACCCGCAGTTGCGCGATGCCCGTGTCCGCCGCGCCTTCACCCATGCCATTGACCGTAAGGCGATTGTGGACAGTCTCTGGGGTGGCCGCACCGTGATCCCGCGCGGGCTGCAGTTCGAATACTATGACGACATGTACATCTCCGACTGGGAGGTGCCGAAATATGACCCGGCGGAGGCCCGCCGCCTGCTGCGCGAGGCGAATTACAAGGGCGACCCGATCCCCTATCGCCTGCTGAACAACTACTACACCAACCAGACTCCGACCGCCCAGATCCTGGTCGAGATGTGGCGCCAGGTCGGGCTCAATGTCTCCATCGACATGAAGGAGAACTGGTCTCAGATCCTGGAGCGCGGCCCAGGCCGCGCGGTGCGGGACTGGTCCAACTCGGCTCCCTTCAATGACCCCGTCTCGTCGCTCGTCGCCCAGCATGGCCCGAACGGCCAGCAGCAGCAGGTGGGCGAGTACAGCAATGACGAGCTGAATAAGCTCTCCGTCGAGCTGGAGACGAGCACCGATCGCGCCCGCCGCAAGCAGGTGTTCCGGCGGATGCTGGAGATCGCGGAACGCGAGGACCCCGCCTACACCGTGCTGCACCAGAACGCGACCTTCACGGCCAAGCGCAAGGACATCCGCTGGAAGGCATCGCCCGCTTTCGCCATGGATTTCCGCCAGGGCAACTGGGGCTGACGGCGTGGCTGTGATGACCCGCCGCACCGCGCTGGCCTCGGCCAGCGCGGCGCTTGCCCTGCCCCGTTTCGCAATCGCGCAGGCCGACCAGCGCCCCGCCGTTACCGTCGCTGTCCAGAAGATCGCCAATACGAACACACTGGAAACCTTACGGGAGCAGTCCAACGTCGGAACCCGCCATGGTGGCTCCTATGGCGAGGCGCTGATCGAGCAGGACTGGCTCGGCGATCTCAGCCTGAAGCCCGGCCTGGCCACCGCCTGGCGCCGGGTGGATGATCGCACGCTGGAATTCCAGTTGCGTCCCGGCGTGCGCTTCCATGACGGGCGGGAGATGACGGCGGAGGACGTCGCCTTCTCGTTCGGCGCTGGCCGTATGTGGGGCGCCGCTGATCCGGCGGCCGCCCGCAACCTTTTCGGCAACGTTCCCGGCCGCACGACCGGCAAGGAGCCGCCGCCGGAGGCGGCTGCCATCGCCCGCCGCACCTACCCGGGCTTCGATCGGATCGAGGTTGTGAACGCGCGCACCGTGCGCTTCGTGAACCGCGTGCCCGACCCGGCGCTGGAGGGCAGGCTCTCCCGCACCACCGGCATGATCCTGTCCCAGGCCGGCTTCGATGCCGCCGCTTCCTGGTTGGACTGGGCCCGCAAGCCCATCGGCACCGGTCCCTACAAGGTGGCCGAGTTCCGCCCGGACCAGTCCCTCATCCTCATCGCGCATGACGACCACTGGCGTGGCCGCCCGCCGCTGCGCCAGATCCGCTTCGTGGAGGTGCCGGAGGTCGCGAGCCGCATCAACATGCTGCTCTCGGGCGAGGCTGACTTCGCCTGCGACATCCCACCCGACCAGATCGGTGCGCTGGACCGCTCGGCGCGCCACGAGGTGGTGGGCGGGCCGATCATGAATCACCGCCTGACGGTGTTCGACGAGTCGCACCCGCAGTTACGGGATGCGCGGATCCGCCGAGCCTTCACTCACTCCATCGATCGCAAGGCGATCGTGGAAGCGCTCTGGGGCGGCCGGGCAGCCATCCCGCGCGGACTGCAGTTCGAATATTACGGCCCCATGTTCCAGGCAGACTGGGAGGCGCCGCGCCACGATCCGGCCGAGGCCCGCCGCCTGCTGAAGGAGGCGAATTACAAGGGCGAGCCCATCCCCTATCGCCTGCTGAACAACTACTACACCGCGCAGGTCGCCACCGCGCAGATCCTGGTCGAGGGCTGGCGCCAAGTCGGCCTGAACGTGCAGATCGAGATGAAGGAGAACTTTCCGCAGGTTCTTTCCAACCAGGGCGCTGGCACGGCCTCCGGCCGTGGCGTGCGGGACTGGTCAAATTCCGCCTCCTTCAACGATCCCGTTTCCTCCCTCACGGCACAGCACGGCCCCGAAGGCCAGCAATGGCAGATCGGCGAGTGGCGCAACGAGGAGTTCGGCCGCCTCTCGGCCGTGCTGGAAGGCTCCATGGAACTCCAGGAGCGACGCCGCGCCTTTCGCCGCATGCTCGAGATCATCGAGCGCGAGGACCCCGGTTACAGCGTGCTGCACCAGACCTTGAACTTCACCGCCAAGCGACGTGACCTGCCCTGGAAGGCCGGACAGTCCTTCTTCATGGACTTCTCTTCCCGGAACTGGGGCGCGTGATGGCGCCGCTGGTTGAAATCCGTGGCCTGACCGCCGCCTTCGACGGCATCCCCGCCCTGCGTGGCGTGGACCTCACGGTCGGCCGCGGGGAGGCGCTGGCCCTGGTGGGTGAATCCGGCTGCGGCAAGTCCGTCACATGGCTCGCGGCACTCGGCCTGCTGCCAGGCAAAGCCGCCGTTTCCGGCAGCGTAAAGCTTGGCGGGCAGGAGATCCTGCATGCCGCCCCCGATGTGCTGGACCGGGTGCGCGGCGGCCGCGTGGCCATGATCTTCCAGGACCCCGCGAGCAGCCTGAACCCGGTGCACCGCATAGGCCGCCAGATCACCGAGGCCCTGCGCCTGCATCGCGGGTTTTCCGGCGCCGCGGCGCGGGAAGAAGCCCGCCGACTTCTGGACCGCGTCGGCATGCCCGATGCCCGCCGCCGCCTGGACGCCTATCCGCACGAACTCTCCGGGGGCCAGAACCAGCGCGTGATGATCGCCATGGCCCTGGCCGGCTCGCCCGAGCTCCTCATCGCCGACGAGCCGACCACGGCCCTGGACGTGACCATCCAGGCCCAGATCCTGGAGTTGCTGGCCGAGATCCGGCGCGAGACCGGCATGGCCCTCGTTCTGATCTCCCATGACCTCGGCGTGGTGGCGGAGACCTGCGAGCGGGTTTGCGTCATGTATGCCGGCCGCATCGTGGAAGAGACATCCTCTGCCGCGCTCTTTTCCGCCCCGGCCCATCCCTATGCCGCGGGCCTCCTGGCCGCCCTGCCGCCCATCGACGGTCCACGCCGGCCACTGGCCGCCATCCCCGGCGGGGTGCCCGAGCCCTGGGCCATGCCGCCAGGCTGTCCCTATGGCCCGCGCTGCCCGCGCCATGTCGCGGCCTGTGACGCCGCCCCGCCGCCACTCATGCCCGTGGCGCCCGGCCACCGTGCCGCCTGTATCCGCCCGATCGAGCACAAACCCATCACGGCCCCGGAACTACTGCCCGCATGACCGACACCCCGGACTTTGCAACCGAGCCCCTGCTGCACGCCCAGGGCCTCGTCCGGCGCTACGTCATGCGCCAGGGCTTCTTCGGCCGCCCGTCGGAGGTGCGCGCGGTGGATGGGGTGTCGCTGACCCTGCATCGCGGGCGAACCCTCGGCCTCGTCGGTGAGTCCGGCTGCGGCAAATCCACCACCGGCCGCATGGTGCTGGGGTTGGAGGTGCCGGATGCCGGCGGCGTGGCCTTCAACAACGAGCGCATGCCCCTGCCCGGCACCCCGGAATGGCGCCGCCTGCGCGCGCGGATGGCGATGGTCTACCAGGATCCGCTCGGTGCGCTGGATCGCCGCCTGACCATCGGCGCCCAGGTCGCGGAGCCGCTGGAGATCCACGGGATCGGCACCCGCGCCGACCGCCCCGGGCGGGTTGAGGCGCTGTTGCGCGATGTGGGTCTGCGCCCCGACCACGCTGCCCGCTACCCGCACGAACTTTCGGGCGGCCAGCGCCAGCGCGCCGTACTGGCCCGCGCGCTCGCCACCGGCCCGGACCTGCTGGTCTGTGACGAGCCGATCAGCGCGCTCGACGTCTCCATCCAGGCGCAGGTGATGAACCTGCTGGCCGAGGTGCAGGCGCGCACCGGCGTCGCCATGCTCTTCATCTCGCACGACCTGCGCGCGGTGCGGCAGATGAGCCACCGCGTGGCGGTGATGTATCTCGGCCGCGTGGTGGAGGAAGGCGAGCCCGATGGGGTGCTGCATGACCCCGCCCATCCCTATGCCCAGGCCCTCGTTTCGGCCATTCCGCATCCCGGCCGCCGCGGCGGCCGCATCGTGCTCTCGGGCGATCCGCCCAATCCCGCCGCCCGGCCGCCCGGCTGCGCCTTCCACCCGCGCTGCGCCTATGCCGCCTCCCTCGGCGCGCGCGAGGTGCCGCCGCTGAAGCGCCGGGCGTCCGACGGACGCCTCGTGGCCTGCCATGTGGCCCATGGCGACGTCGCGCCTCGTGACGGTGCCGTCCCGACCGCCATCTCCAATCCCGTCCCGGCGCGGGAGGCCGCCTGATGCTCCGCTTCCTCGGCATCCGCCTGTTCCGCGCCCTGCTGACGATGGTGCTGGTCGTCACCTTCGCCTTCGTCGTGCTGCGCCTTTCCGGCGACCCCGCGCTGCTCATCATGTCGGCCGACGCGCCGCCCGAGGCGATCGCGGCCTTTCGCCATGCCTGGGGCCTGGATGACCCCATCTGGCAGCAGTATCTGCGGTACTTCGCCGCCATCTTCCGGGGCGATCTGGGCCAGTCCATGCGCGATGGCCGGCCGGCCATCGAACTGGTGGTGGAACGCATCCCCGCCACCCTCGCTCTCACCCTGCCAGCCCTTCTCATCAAGTTGGGCCTTGGCATCCCGGCCGGGGTCTATGCGGCCCTGCACCGGAACTCCTTCATGGACCGCGCCGTGATGCTGCTGGCGGTTGCCGGCTTCACCGTACCGTCCTTTGTGCTCGGCCTCGTGCTGGTGCTTGTTTTCGCGGTGCAGCTGGGCTGGCTGCCTTCGGGCGGGCAGGAGAGCTGGCGGCACGCGGTTCTGCCCGTGATCACCCTCGGGATCGGCGGCGCGGCCGTGCTGGCGCGCTTCACGCGATCGGCCATGCTGGAGGTATTGGGGCAGCCCTATATGCGCACGGCCCTGGCGAAGGGCGTGCCCTGGTCTGTCGCGGTGCGGCGTCACGCCCTGCCGAACGCCGCCATCCCGACCGTCACTATCGTCGGCTTCATGGTCGGCAGCCTGCTTGCCGGCGCGGTGGTGGTGGAAAGCGTCTTCTCCTGGCCCGGCGTCGGGCGGCTGCTGGTCGTCGCGGTAGCGAACCGGGACTTGGCGGTGGTGCAGTGCATCCTCCTCCTCGTTGCCGGGACCATGGTCGCGGCGAATCTGGCGGTGGATCTGCTCTATGGCGTGCTGGATCCCCGCCTGCGCGCTGCTCCCCAATCAGCAAGCCGGGGAGCACCCGCCTGATGTCGGACATCACCCTTGATCCCGTCCGCGCCCCGGTGCCTGCCATCGCGGCCCCGCCAGTCCGCAAGCGTGTCCGTCCCCCTGTTCTGGTGATCCTCGCCCTGGCCTGGCTGGTGCTGATGCTGCTCACCGCCTTCGCCGCGGACCTGATCAGTCCGTTCCCCTACACCGCGCTGGACCTGCGGAACCGTCTGACCCCGCCAATTGGGCTCGGAGGGGAATGGCTGCACCCGCTGGGCACGGATGAGCTGGGGCGCGACGTCCTCTCGCGCCTCATCATGTCCATCCAGATGAGCCTCCTGATCGCCTTCGGGGCGACGACGATTGCCGCCGTCCTCGGCGTGACCCTCGGCTTCCTGGCCGCGCATTTCCGGGGGCTGGTGGAGCATGCGGTACTGGCGTTGGTGGATTTCCAGGCCGCCATGCCCTTCCTGATCCTGGCCCTGGCCGTGCTGGCCTTCTTCGGCAACGCCCTGCCGCTCTTCATCTGCCTGCTCGGCCTGAATGGCTGGGAACGCTACGCCCGGATCGCGCGCGGCCTCGCCGTCAGCGCGGGGGCGCAGGGCTATGCGGCGGCAGTGAAGCAACTCGGTGCCTCCCCTTGGCGCGTCTACGGGCGCCATGTGCTGCCCAACATCGCCTCCACCCTGATCGTCTCCATGACTCTCGCCTTCCCCGAGATCATCCTGCTGGAAAGCGGCTTGTCCTTCCTTGGCCTCGGCGTGCAGCCGCCGATGACCTCGCTGGGCAACATGGTCGGCTATGGGCGTGAATATCTGACGCGGGCGCCCTGGATCCTGCTGGCGCCCTCATGCGTGATCGTGCTGACCACGCTCTCGGTCAGCCTGCTCGGCGACTGGATGCGGGACCGGTTGGACCCGACGCTGCGCTGAGGTTGTTCGCCGGCCGTAGGGTTCGGGGGCGCATTCACCGCCCCCGTCGTGGCAAAAATCCGGGAGGCGGCGCCTGCTGGCACCGCCAGGGCGGGCGCTCAGCCCACCCGCCCGCCATCCCGGATAATGGCCCCGCGTCCTTCCCCCGCCAGGGTGATGTGCTGCCTATAGCCGCCTGCCCCGGCCTCCAGTACGCGCGGTGCCCGAGCCGGCCGCTCTTCCTGCAGCGGCTGCCCGGCCATGGGCGCCACCGGCGCCACGCCCAGCAACGATAGCAGTGTCGGCGCGATATCGATTAACCCGGCGGGCCTCGCATCCTCCCCGGCCACGACGCCCGCCATCCGAAGGGCGATCAGGTTCGCCATCTCCCGCCGGTGCAGCCCGCCATGCATGCCGCCGCCCGGCGCCAGGTCCTTGCCGACGATCGGGCTGTGTCCTGGCAGGCCCCACCGGTCCGGCTCCGGCCCGCCGCGAAGCTGAACGACCAGGGGCGCGGAGCGGGGGTGGTCGGCATTCACCAGGGCCAGGTCGAAGGTGCCGGGAAAGGGTCCCTCCACCCCGTTGCCGCCGCCGGCCAGAAGGGCGCCGCACCAGGGCCGCTCCTGCAGCGCGGCTACGAGCCCACCGAGCCGCGCTGCGTCCCGCTCCGCCGGCCAGAGCCAGCACATCGTCCCGGCCGCCACGGAGAGGTCCGGCCCGGGACGATCGAGCACGGCGCCGAAGCCCATCCCGTGCAATTCCGCGGCCAGCTCGAAGGACTCCGTTGTCCCGACATGCCCGTGATCCGACATGGCGATCACCGCCATCCGCTCCGCTTCCGGCAACCGTGACGCGGCGTCCAGGACCCGGGCAAAGGCGTCATCGGCCGCACGGAGCGCCGCGCGCGTCTCAGGCGTGTCCATGCCGCGATAATGGAAGGACCAGTCGGGCTCGGTGAGCCAGAGCAGCGCCACATCGGGGCGGATTTCCGGCAGCACCACCTCCGCCATGGCGCGTCCGGCATAGTCCACCAGCGGTATCCTATCGGGCGGCGCTACGGGGGGCGCGCCGATCCGGGCCGTGACATGGTCCCAGGCCTCTGGCGTCTCGCTCGCTTCCCGGCCAGACAGGCTCAGCACGAAGGAGTTGTTATTCCGCGCCCGTGGATCGAGCAGATAGGCCCCGCCCGCCGAGCCACTGTGTACCAGGGCGAAGCGGTGCCCCTGGGCTGCCAGTGCATCGGCGAAGCGGGGCGTGCCGGTGAACCCGTCCCCATGGAGTGCGGCCGCCCGCCGCATGTCCTGCACCGAGGCAGTATCAAGAAAACGCCCGTCCCGCGCCGCGGGGTCGGGGAAGGCGTTGTGGATGATGCCGCTGACCGCCGGCGGCACCCCGGTACCGATGGCCGTGGCGCAGACGCGCGTGATGGAGGGAAATACCGAGGACGCTTCGGTGAAGCACCGCGCCTCCGCCAGGAAGGCGCACAGAGCCGGCATCCGGTCCGGTGTAACCAGGTCGGGCCGCAGCCCGTCGAACAGCACAATCAGCACGCGGCTGGCGGAGATGGCGGGCATGGCTGGGGTTCCGTGACGCGGTGGCGGGTTCAGGGAGCTGGGCCGGACGTTTCGGCTTTCAGGGCGCGGAGGTTCTGCGCGACCTTGACCGAGCAGGGAGAGCCGTCTTCCACGCGGATGATGCCACTGCCATTGGCGATATTGGCGCCGTCGCCGAAGCGGCTCTCGGCCACCTCGTGCAGTGGTTCAAGGCACTGTCGCGGGTAGACGCGCTGGGATGGGCCGAGGGGCATGACCCACTGCCCCGCCCGGGCCGTCAGCATCTGCCGAGGACCTGCCGGCCGGTGGTGGTTCACATCCTCCGCCGAAGCCAAATCTTCTACTGCGGAGGAATGAGAGCCCACATGACGATCCGGCGATGTGCTGGACACCAAAATCCCCGAGCCGCCCGAAGGACTGAAATCCTGACTTCATGAAGGTTTGAAGACATAAATATGACGGCACTCATAGCGGGCCGGCGTGCTGGCAACGTCGTGCCGCTGACAGCGTTCGACGGAACCATGACGCGCAAGATTGCCCCGACACCCACCGAGTTGGAGATCAGGTTCCATCTTCCACCGGATATGGAGGTGGACCTCGACACTCACACGGCCCTCGCAGGCGGCGGGGAAAGACAATCACCTGCGGTACCGCAGGTGGCCACCTATTTCGACACCCCCGACCATGACTTCGCGCGGCATGGTGCCAGCCTGCGTGTTCGCCGGAGCGCCGGGCATGAGGTTCAGACCTTGAAGCTGCGTCGCAGCGACATCCCGTTCGGTCGGGGGGAATGGGAGTGGCCAGTTGCGGATGGCCGGCCGGACACCCGGCATCTCGCCGAAACTCCGCTTGCCTTCCTGGCAGAAACGGGAAGCCGGCTAATCCCTCTCTTCACGGCCGAGGTCAGCCGCACCACGCGGATTGTGCGTCTTGAGGACACGATAATCGAGGTGACCGCCGATCTCGGCTCCATTCAGGCGGGCGACAAGGTGGAATCCGTCCGCGAGTTGGAGTTGGAGCTGAAGCAGGGCGATATCGCACTCCTGTATCGGCTGGCCGCGGATATGAGAGCGCAACGTCCTCTTCTTCTGAATCCCGAGAGTAAATCGGACCGGGGCTGGCGACTTCTGACCGGTCACCCACACAGCGTGGAGAAGCAGGCCGACATCGACCTGCCAGCCGGCATAACGACTGCAGCCGCCTTCCGGGAGATGATCAACGCCACCCTGGCCACCCTGATCGCCAGCCAGCCAGCAGCGGCGGCCGGCGTGATGAACGGGGTTCACCAGATGCGGGTGGCCATCCGCCGCCTCCGCGCGATCCTCACCATGTTCCGCCCCCATCTGCCAGCGGAGGCTGAGACGCGCTTTACGGAAGGCCTGCGCCACATCGGACGGGTTCTCGGCGAGGCGCGGGACTGGGATGTCTTCTGCACCGAGACCCTCCTGGACGCATCCGACGACGGCATGTCCGAAGATCTGGTCGCCAGCCTGCGTGTACCGGCCGAGACACAACGTAAGGCGGCCTATGCGCGCCTCACGGAGGAGTTCGGCCGTCCGGCCCTGACCGATACCATACTCGGCCTGGCTGCCTGGGCTGAGGAAATCCAGGCCCCAACCGGCGCTCCAGAGAGCAGCGCGCTTCACGCTCCCCTCGCGGACCTTGCGCCAGCGCTTGAGCAACGGCTCGCGCGCAAGGTGCTACGCCGCGGCCGCCATATCCGGCGCCGCTCCGAGGAGGAGTTGCATGATCTTCGGAAGGCCCTGAAGAAGCTGCGTTACGCTGTCGAGTTCCTGGAGCCGCTGCATAGGCACAAGCGGGTCAAGGCGTATCTTCACCGCTGCAAGCTGCTGCAGGAGCATCTGGGTGGCATCAACGATGCGGCAGTGGCCATGGCGCTGGCAGAGCAAATCAGCCACGGGGATGCGGAGCTTGCGCCGGCTGTCAGCGCGCTGAAAGCCTGGGCTGATGAGCGCCGCGCCCGGTCCTTTCGCCATATTCGCGATGCCTGGCACGAATTCAGGGACGGAGCCCTGCCGAAGGTGCACCCGGACTGACGTGAGGCGGATGCGCCCCCTGCGGGGGCGCTATCGCCGTCAGCGAATTCCAGCCCGCATGAAGGACTGCACGAACTGGCGCTGGAATAGCAGAAACCCGAGCAGGAGCGGAGCTGCCGTCAGCAGCGTCGCCGCACTGATGATCGCCCAGTCGATTCCCTGGTCAGTGGAGGAAAAGACGGCGAGCCCCACGGTCAATGGCCGCGTCTCCACCGAGTTGGTGATCACCAAGGGCCAGAGAAAATTGTTCCAGTGGAAAGAGACCGAAGTCAGCCCATAAGCCAGGTAGGTCGGCCGCGCGAGCGGGACATAGACGCGCCAGAGTATACCGAAGGTCCCACAACCCTCCACTCGCGCCGCCTCCTCCAACTCGCGTGGAACCTGTTTGAAGGTCTGACGCAGCAGAAAGATGCCGAATCCTGAGGCCACATAGGGCAGGCCGATGCCGAGGACCGTGTCCACAAGCCCCAGTTGCCGCATGGTGCGGTAGTTCTCGACGATCAGCATATCCGGCGTGATCATCAACTGCACCAACACCAGCGCGAAGAGAAGCCCCATCCAGCGAGAGCTGCTTCGGGCAAAAACGAAGGCGGCAAGGGTGCAGAGCACGAATTGTGCGCCGGTGACGAAGGTAACCAGGACCGTCGTGTTCAGGAAATAGCGCGCGAAAGGGGCAGCCTCCCAGGCTGCCGCGAAGTTGTCGAGTGTCAGCGGCGCCAGCGGGTCGAAGCGCGTGGCGTAGCCGGTGGGGTGGAACGCGGCCCAGATCGCGTAGAGAACGGGCGCCGCCCAGAGCAGCGCCAGAAGCCAGGCACCGGCCGTTTCGATCCAAAGACCGGGGCGCAGCGCCGGACGTGCCGCCATGGTGCGGCCGAGGACTGTCGTGCTCATCGGTAATACGTCCGTCGGCCGAGCAGCAGGAACTGCGCCATGGCCAGTACGCTCAGCAGCAGCAGCAGCACGGCCGTCAGGGCCGAGGCCTGTGCCGTGTCCCAGAACTTGAAGCCCAACTCGTAGATATAAGTCAGCAGCAAGGCCGTCGCATTGTCCGGGCCGCCCTGCGTCATGACGATGATGTGGTCCACCAGCCGAAAGCTGTTGATGACAGCGTTCACGGCGATGAACAGGGTGGTGGGACCCAGCAGCGGCAGCGTGACGCGCCGGAAAACGTGGGCGCGGGATGCCCCCTCTACCGACGCCGCCTCAAACAGCACGGGCGGAATGGCCTGCAACGCGGCCAGATAGAAGATCATGAAAAAGCCAGCTTCCTTCCAGACCGCAATCGTCATCATCGCGCCCAGAGCCGTTTCCGTTGACCCGATCCAGTTGGTCGCCCCCCAGCCGAGCAGCACCCGGGTCAGGCGGTCCAGCAGTCCGTAATCCGGCGTGTAGAAGAACAGCCAGAGATTGGCGACTGCGATCATCGGCAGCACGGTGGGCGTGAAATAGGCAACGCGCAGCGCCGTCTTGCCGGAAATCCGGCTGTTCACCCACAGCGCCATGACGAGCGCCAATGCGACGGAGAGCGGCACTGTCCCAAGTGCATAGACGAGGTTGTTGCCCAGTGCCCGCCAGAAGATCGGATCCGCGGAGAGCACGGCATAGTTCTCTGCCCCCACGAAGCGCGCGGGCCGCGCCCCGCGCGGGGTGGAGAACAACGAGTTCCAGAGGGTCGCCACCGCCGGATAATGGGTGAAGGCGCCCAGCAGGATGAGAGCCGGGCCCAGCATCAGCCAGGCGTGAAGTGCCATGCGGCCATGGCCGGGCCCGGCGGCACGCATCAGCCGCGATAGCTGCGCAGGATGCGCTCCGCCTCGGCCTGGGAAGCGGCCATGGCGGGCACCGGCTGCGAGCGACCGGTCAGCACGGCTTGCAGCCCATCATTCAGCGCCTTGGTCACACGCTGGTTCTCATGGGTGGAGAGCTCCGCGACGGAGTCCGGAAGCTGGTCGCGCGCCACGGCGGCCGCCGGGAAACCCGCGACATACTCCTTCATCTTGGGCGTCTCCCAGGCGGCCGCGCTAGTCGCGACATAGCCGGTGTCGATGCCCCACTGCGCCGCACGCTCCGGCTCGGTCAGGAAGCGGGCGAATTTCACCGCTGCTTCCCGCTGAGCCGGGCTGGCCGACTTGAAGACGTAGAGATTGCCGCCACCCGTCGGGCTGCCGCGGCGGCGGCCGGCCGGCAGCATCGCCACGCCGAAGGGGAACGGGGCATTGGCCTTGACGTTGGTCAGGTTGCCGGTGGTGGTCCACATCATCGCGACCTTGCGCTCGAAGAAGTCACGCGGCGTCGTGCCCCACTCGACGACGCCCGTCGGGTGCACCTTGTGCTTCTGCGAAAGGTCCAGCCAGTACTGCAGCGCCTCCGCCACCTTCGGGTCGGCGAAGAAGGTCCGGTCGCCCGCCTCATTCATTAGGCGCACGTCGTTCTGCGTGGTCAGCGCCTGGAACAGCCAATAGGGAAAGCCGGAGGCCGGGATCTGGATGCCCCACTGGGTGACCGTGTCGCCCTGCCGCTTCGTCAGCTTCTGGGCGAAGGCGACCTGCTCCCCCCAATCCTTCGGCGGCGTCTCGGGGTCCAGCCCGGCCTCACGGAACGCATCCTTGTTGTAGTACATCACGATGGTCGAGCGCTGGAACGGGATGCCCCAGGTCTTTCCGCCCGTGCGGCTGTTCTCCATGAAGGCGGGATAGAAGCCGTCCATCCAGGCCTTCTCGGCGCCCGGCATCTCGTCCCAGGGAAGCACCACACCCTCGTCGATGAGAGTGAACATGTCGGTCGAGAGCAGACAGGCCATCTGCGGCGCATCGCCGCCGCGCGCCGCTGTCAGCGCCTTCGTGATCGAATCCTGGTAGGTGCCGGTATAGACCGGACGGACACGGATTCCGGGGTTCGCGTGTTCGAAGTCGGCGCAGTATCCGTCAATCACCTTGGCAATGGGGCCGCCCACGGCAATCGGGTAGTTGAAGGTGATCTGCACGGGTGCCTGCGCCCGCACCGCCGGAGCGGCGAGCAGCGGCGAAGCGGCGAGCGCGCCGAGCGTGGCGCGGCGGGTGATCGGCATGTTACTGTCCTCTGTGGTCAGGCATAGGCCGGCGCGCGGGCCGGAAGCGGCAGGCGCAGGCCCGTGGCGGCATCGAAGAGATGTGCGGGTGGGGGCAGGCGCAGCCGGACGGGACTGCCGGCGGTCAGAACGTGATGACCGGGGATGCGGGCCTGCAGCACCTCGCCGGCCCGACCGACCGCGCAACTCAGCACCGTCTCGGCGCCCAGGAACTCGGCTCCGGTGATGCGGGCGGGCAAGCCCTCTCCATCCGTGGGCGTCACCTCCTCGGGGCGGAGGCCAAGCAGTGCGCCAGCCGCCTCCGCAGGGGCCACGGCATGGTCCTGTGCACCCATGATCACGGCGCCCCCCGCCCCGGCCTCGAGCCGCAGCAGCGACATGGGCGGGGTGCCGATGAAGCTGGCGGCAAAGACGCTGGCGGGCCGGGCATAGAGTTCGGCAGGGGTCGCATCCTGCTCGATGCGGCCGTCACGCATCAGCACGACCTGATCGGCCATGCTCATGGCCTCCACCTGGTCATGCGTCACATAGACCATGGTCAGGCCGAGCCGCTGCTGGAGAGCACGGATCTCGCGCCGCATCTCGGCGCGCAGCTTGGCATCGAGGTTGGAGAGCGGCTCGTCCATCAGGCAGATCGGGGCCTCCGCCACGATGGCGCGGGCCAGGGCGACGCGTTGCTGCTGCCCGCCCGAAAGCTGTGCCGGACGGCGCTCCAGCAGTGGTATCAGGCCCAGCATTCCGGCAGCCCGCTCCAGCCGCGCCTTCCCTTCTGCGCGCGCGACGCGGCGGGCGCGCAGGCCGAAGAGAATGTTTTCAGCCACGCTGAGATGCGGGAACAGGGCGTAGGACTGGAACACCATGGAAATGCCGCGCGCGGCAGGAGGCAGTCCTGTCACGTCCCGCCCCGACAGATGGACAACGCCAGCGGAGGCTTCCTCCAGGCCAGCGAGCACGCGCAGCAACGTGGACTTCCCGCAGCCGGAGGGCCCGAGCAACACCACAAGCTGGCCTGGGGAGGCGCTCAGGGTGACGTCCTGAAGGGCCAGCGTCGCCCCGAACTGCTTGCACACGGCGTCCAGCCGAATGGCGGCCTGCGAGCCGGAAACCGATGTCATAGGTGGGGCAGGTACTCGCGTTGCGCTTCGGAAAGATGACAGTTTGGCTTCATTCTGGTGATGGCTGCCGGCCGCCAGCGCCATCGGTCCATCCTCCCGGGACAGGTGAGGCGGTCCCGGGCTCATGACCTCGCTGCAATAATCACTGACCGGAGTTGCTAATCCCCGCTCCAGCTGAACGCGATCGTGGCCCCGTGCTGGTCCTGATCAAGCATCGCATCCCCTGGAAACAGCAGGCCACCCTCTTTGCGGTCCGTCACGCCGGTCCGACGAGCGTCAGCCTGACGCGTCCGTGGTTGGAGCATTAACGAGAATGCCGCTGACCCTGTACAGATAGCGGAGTGGTTTCTTCCAGTGTCCTGGGCCGAGCATCTTTGCCAGCACCATCGCGTCCCCAAGAGCGACGTCGCTCTACAGGCTGCTGTGCTGCGCTTCCACATCCGGCCGGCTGCACCAGCGGTGAGCAGGCCTCTCACGACGAAGCTTAAGAGCACCACAGACGAAAATGGATGGCGGCCTGCGGAAATCTCCCGTTGCTCACTTCACAACGCCCGTGGCGCTAACCCCTCGATCAGCGGCCGCTTCTCCGTAATCTGTGCCGCGAGGCTGTCGAGCAGCGTGCGCACGCGTGGTGTGTGGCGCAGGTCTGGATGCGTCAGCAACCAGAGGTCGGATGCGAAGTCCGGTTCCGGCGGCGCGAGCCGGATGAGGCCGGACCAACTGTCGCCGATGAAACAGGGCAGATAGCCGATGCCGAGCCCACCCGCGACGGCATGGGCGAGGCCGAGCACTGTATCGAAGCGGCCAGCCAGCCGCTCCGGCGCGATGTCGGAGCGGGCATGCCGGACCACCTGCAGGGTTGCCAGATTGTCGCCCAGCGACACCCAGTCCGCTTCCATGAAATCAGCAGGAACCACGGTACCGTAAAGTGCCCAGGCGATGCGCGCCACGCGGCGGCCCACCAGCGTGTCGGGCGGGGCATCGGTCGCGCGCACCGCGACATCCGCATCGCGCCGGGAGAGGTTGAGCGCGGCATTGCCCGTCACAAGGTCCAGGCGGATCGCTGGATTTGCCTGCCGGAAGCGCGTGAGCATCGGCATTAAAAGATCGGAGAGCAGACTGTCGCTCGTTGCGACACGGATCTCGCCGGAGGGCGTAGGCGCCTGACCGGCCAGCCGGCGCGTGACTGTGGTGATGTCCTCGTCCACCCGTGCGGCCAGGGCCGCCACCTCCTCGCCAGCCGGAGTCATGGCGTAGCCGGTTCGGTGGCGCTCGAAGAGCGGGGTGCCGAGCAGTGCCTCCACCTGCTTCAGGCGGCGGAACACGGTGGAGTGGTCAATACCCAAACGCTGCGCGGCGGCCGGCAGGTTGCGCGTTTCCGCCACCGCACTGATCAGGCGGAAATCGTCCCAGGCGAAGGCTCGCACGGGTTCCTTCACGGGGAGGTCCTTGAGCGACGAGGGCGGCGCGGAACCGCCCGCGCCGCCCGAGATATACCCATTTTAGGAGAATGCTCGCCGGCGTGACGAGGCTGGATCACCGCTGACCAGGTTGTGCGGCCGAATGCCCCTGCCCCGCAGCCTGCAGGATGAGCGCCAGCGCCGCCAGACCCGCCCCGAAGAGGCTTACCGCTCCCCATCCCCCGAAGTTCCAGGCCGCCGTGGCACCCGCAGATCCCGCCGCCCCGCCCAGGAACATGCCGGTCATGAAAACCGTGTTCAGCCGGCTACGCGCATCGGGCTGAAGGGCGAAGATGGTGTGCTGGTTGGAGACCAGCGCGCTCTGCACACCGAAATCCAGGACGACTACGCCCAGCACCAGCCCGGCGATTCCGCCCCAGAGGCCAAAGACTGCCCAGGAGGCCAGAGCGAGGGCGGCACCCAGGCCGATGACGAGCCTGGGACCGCGGCGATCCGCCAGACGGCCAGCGATGGGTGCCGCGACGATGCCGACGGCACCGATAATGCCGAACAGCCCAGCCACTTCGGCACCGAGGCCGAAAGGCGGCTGCTCTAGTCGCAGGGCGAGGATCGTCCAGAAGGTCGAGAACGAGGCGAAGAGGGCAGCCTGGACAATGGTTGCGCGGCGCAACGCGGGCTCCCGGCGCCAAAGATGGAGCAGCGAGGCCAGCGCTGCCCCATAGGAGATGGCGGCGCGGGGCGGGCGGTGCGGCAGCGACCACCGCATCAGCGCCGCGGCCCCGAGCGCCATCGGAACGGCCAGCCAGAACATCATGCGCCAGCCAGCATGGGCGGCCACGAAGCCGCCCAGGGTGCGGCTGAGCAGGATACCGGTCAGAAGGCCCCCCATGACCGTGCCCACCGTGGCACCGCGCCTGGCAGGTTCGGCCAAGGAGGCCGCGAAAGGCACGATTTGCTGCGCCACCGTCGCGGACGCGCCCACCACGAGCGATGCCAGCACGAGAACCGGCGCGGTTGGAGAGAGAGCCGCGAGCGCCAGCGCGGCGGCCAGCACGAGAAACTGGACCATGATCAACCGCCGCTGACTGAGAAGATCGCCAAGCGGCAGCAAAAGGAAGAGGCTGGCAGCATAGCCGAGCTGCGTGACGGTCGGGATGAGGCCGGTTGCGCCAGATCCCGCGAAGTCGCGCTCAATGATCCCGAGCATGGGTTGGTTGTAGTAAATGTTCGCGACCGCGATGCCGGCAGCGGCTGCCATGGCGAAAGTCGTGCCGCCGCCGAGCCCGGCGCCTTGTCGCCGCAGCGGGGCGGCCTGGACGCAGCTGCTCATGGAGGGTCCTTTACTGAACGGATGCGGCCGCCCTGGACGGGCGGCCGCGTAAATGGCTGGCCATGAAGGCCGGCCATCATGATTGGGGTCAGGCGGCCTGCGGAGCAGTCGGCCGGGGAGCAACCCGGAACCGCGTGGTGCGCAGGGCCAGGGCGCCGTCACCGGCCAGGACCTGCACGATGGCACCCACGATCAGGAAGGCCGGGTATTCCCAGCCGCCATTCGGTGCGTTGAACACCCAGCCATTGCCGGCATGCACCATCAGCGCTCCGAGCAGCACAGGCAGCGTCAGCAGCACGACGGCGCGGGCATAGACGCCGAACAGGATAGCCAGGCCACCGATCAGTTCCACCAGGACAACAGGCCAGGCCAGAAAGCCGGGGAAGCCGGCCTGCGCCATGAAGGACGCGAAGCCGGGCACCGTGAAGACGACCACCTTCAGCCAAGCATGGGCGATGAACATCACCCCCAGCGAGACGCGCAAGAGGAGAAGGGCATAGGGGGCGAGACGAGCGTCGATCATGGGGAAGTCCTCCGAAGGAGATCCCGGGGCGGGATCGTTGGCCGGAACTTGGCCGCACGGTGGGCCGCAATGCCATCTCGGATATTGCAAGGCTTGGATTGCATACGTGCAATCGGTTTGTCCTGGCTTCGGTAAGCCCGGGCTCTATCTCCTGTTGGCATCGGAGCGCCGGACGCGTTCCCCCCTCGGAGGCAGCCACCATGGCCCAGAACGGCATCCACCACGTCACCGCCATCGCCGGCCAGGCGCAGCGAAACCTGGACTTCTACACCCGCACCCTCGGGCTGCGGCTGGTCAAGAAGACCGTCAACTTTGACGATCCCGGCGCCTACCACTTCTACTACGGCGACGAGACCGGCAGCCCTGGCACGATCCTGACCTTCTTCCCCTGGGAGCATGCCGCCCCCGGCCGCGCTGGCGCGGGCGAGCTGCAGGAGACGGTGTTTCGCATCCCGCAATCCGCGATCGGGTACTGGACCGCGCGGCTGGTGAACCATGGCCTGGAGCGCACCACTCGCTTCGGCGAGACGGTGCTGACCTTCCGCGATCCGGACGGCTTGCGCCTGGCCCTTGCCGGCCTGCCCGGCATCGAGGCCGAGCCCGCATGGGACAATGGCGAGGTTCCGGTGGAGCACGCCATCCGTGGTTTCCACAGCGTGTCCCTGATGCTGGACCGCACGGAGCGGACGGGCGCGATCCTGACGGATGTGTTCGGCTTCCGTGAGGTGACGAGGGAGGGCAACACCACGCGCTACGCGGTGGAGGACACCGCAATCGGCGGCATCGTGGACCTGCAGGCGGTCGGCGGCTTCCTGCCCGCGCGGCTGGGGCGCGGCTCTGTGCATCACCTCGCTTTCCGTGCGGCTGACGATGCGGCGGAGATGGAGATGGTGCGCAAGCTGGCGGAGAACCACGGGCTGCACACCACGGAGCAGAAGAACCGCGACTACTTCCGCTCCGTCTACTTCCGCGAGCCCGGCCACGTGCTGTTCGAGATTGCGACCGACATCCCTGGCTTCGCCGTGGACGAGCCGGTCGAGAATCTCGGCGCCACGCTGAAGTTGCCGGCCTTTCTCGAGGGGCATCGCTCCGCGATCGAGGCCGCGCTGCCGGCTCTCACCTGAAGCACAAAACGCGGGCGGCGCCGGACGGCGCAGCCCGCGCCCCGGAGTAACCCATCATGACCACCACCCTTCTCGACTTCGCCCATATCTTCGAACCGGCAACGGATGCCGCGCGCCCGCCAGTGTTGCTGCTGCACGGTACGGGCGGCGATGAGACCGATCTGCTGCCACTGGGCCGGCTGATCGCGCCCGGTGCCGCCCTACTCTCGCCCCGCGGTCAGGTGCTGGAGAACGGCATGCCGCGCTTCTTTCGCCGCCTGAGAGAGGGCGTGTTTGACGAGGCGGACCTGCGCCACCGAACCGACGCCTTGGCCGCCTTCATCCGGGGCGCAAGCGAGCGCTATGGTATCGGCTCCCCCGTCGCGCTCGGCTTTTCCAACGGCGCTAACATCGCGGCATCCCTTCTGCTGTGTTATCCTGGGCTGCTGCGAGGCGCTGCCCTGCTGCGCGCGATGGTTCCATTCCGGGATCCGCCGGCCGCCAAGCTGGATGGCACGCCGGTGTTGCTGCTCTCGGGCGCGGCCGACCCTATCGTGCCGACGGAGAACACCGCACGGCTCGCGGCGCTGTTGGAGGACAAGGGCGCGGTGGTAACGCATCGGGAATTGCCGTTGGGACATGGCCTGTCCCAGATGGATGTTGCGCTCACGCGCGACTGGCTCGGAACGCTCTAAAACCGGCCATTTCCTGGGCGATGATCACGCCCTTTCGCCGCCATGACCCCTCCTCGCCAAAGCGTATGGCACTGCGATGGCGGGTGGCGCGGATATAACCGCCTCGCTACCGCAGAGCACGGGATCCGGCTCTGGCCTTGGCCAGGGCCGGATGAAGCATGGCCGCGCCTGTCTAGCGGTGCGCGGCCTGCTGTTTACTAACGGGCGTGCGGTTGCCCCTCGGTCTCTCCACGCGGCGGCGGTCACCCCGGGCCGCCGGGTACCGGACGGCTCTCGCTCCCCCTCCAGGACCGGAAGGCTGGATGGTGGGTTCCGTTGTTCTCGGCGGCGCGGGCGGAGGCAAAGGCAGCGGGGCCGATGCAGCGGCCGTGGGTTCCGACGCTATCTCAGGAAAGGCCGCCACCGGCGCGAGGGGCGCGGAGAGCGCGGTAGGAGTAGCAGACTCGGCTTGCGCGATCGGCCCGTCGTCTCTGACCACCAGGGCCTCCGGAACCTTCGTAGCGCCTGCCTGTAGAGCTGGCTCCTGGGCGGGCGCCTCAGCCGTCGCTCGCGGGGCGGGCGGAATGTGCGGGGCGTCATAGGGGTCGCTGTTCCAGCCCACAGCAATGGCGACAGCCACCAGCGCCACGGCGGCGAGGCTTGCCACGCTCTCGGCCGCCCCTCGCGTCCAACCGCGCTCGAGATCTTCCTGCTCGCCTCGCTCCTCCTGCCAGACCAGGTCCTCCACGTCGTCGGCTTCGACTTCCTCGCGTCGAACGCCGGAGGGCGGAGCAGGGTGCACGAGGCGCAGAGGCACAACCTGGGCTGGCCCGCTTCCTGCCGCGCGGCCTGAAAATCGTCCGTCACGTCCGGCGGGCACGCCTTCCAGGTTGTCGGTCCAGATCCGGTCTCCCGGAACTACGATGTGTGACATCACCTCGGTCCAAGCGCCGCCGCCCGCGAGGCTTAGTGGAGGTAGAGCGGCGAACTCCTCCTCGAGAATCTCCGTCAGCGACGGCAGCTCGGATGGCTCGACGCTCCCGTGCAGGATCGGTAGATAACCTGGGAAAGCCGCACCAAACCGCGCCTCGGCCAAGCTCCGGCGCAGCACAGCCTCCGCTTCCTCCCTAAGTTCCCCCAGGTCAATAAGCGCTACCCCGAGGCGGGGGTGCATCAGCACGTAGTCGATGCATACCGCCTGCTCTACCGGCCCTCCAATGTCGCAGCGCCGCCCGCAAATCCATCCAGCGGGAAGCCGCTTCCGTCCCGGAACGCCTCGCTGTCTGCGGTCGTCAGCCCACGCCTCAGGCGCGCATGCCAGTTGAGTGCTCACTGCAGTATTCCCCCGTATCCCCTTCCCCCTCATCAGTATTTTACGGAGAGGCCGCTACCCGTAACCGCGCGCATCACCGCAAATTGCACGCCGTTTCCCCAAGCGGCGGGAAGTCTCCCGGCCTCCCCGGGCAGTCGGAACCAGGCTTTGCGCATGCGTCCGGTCGCGCGCACCGCGAGGCACGTCGCGCCGGACCGCAGCGACATTGTGAGCTAGTCGGGAAGTGTCAGGCGGATCAGGCGGTGGATGAGTTGGCTTGGAGGGCGGACGGAACAAGTATCCTCTGCTTCTCCGCCTCCTGAACTGCGGCCGTAAAACCCGCCGCGATAATTGCCCGTCGCCTGATGGTCTGGATCGGATCGAAACCGATGGGGGCCGTGTTCAAAGCCTCCAGGAGAGAACCACGCAGCCGCTCCAACGTCTCCATGCGGTGCACGTGAGAGGCGCGACGCCGAGCTAGCCCTGTCATTGCTGACAGAAACACCGATTTGATGGCGTATAACTCGGCCTGGTGATCCTCATTTATGAGCTGCTCTGGACGTTCTCTTGATGTCACGAAAGCGGTCCCCCGGCTTTGCCATCGGCGCATCGTTGCTGTGGTGCGCTTTCAGCCACCTTATGTTGGCCTTACTGTATGCAAAATGCCGATATGGCTGGAGCCAGCAAAACGTCTTCTGATCGCCTCTTCGGTCTTAGTCTGTGGGGGTTCATTCCTAAGCGCGCTACCCGGAGATGCAAACCTGACCTCGCCCTGCAGGTTCTTCTGCTGAACAGCCCTGAAGCACCACGTACTCCATAACATAGCTCAACTGTGGTGCTCGCCCCGAGTCCGGCCAGTCCGATCCTGGCTGAGAGAGGCTCTGCTCAGTTGAGAACCATACCGCGCCCACTATGGCCGAGCCGATCGCGTCATTCAGCCCGGGCTAGCATTGTACCGAGGCGGCATGTCAGCCGACACATACCGGGCACATGCGGCGCCCAGTCAGAAGCCGAACAAGATGGATGCGAGTGAAGCAGCCATTCTTGCCGAACTGGCGGAGACCAAGCTGCACCGGGCCGTGCGGGGCAGAAGCAAGGCCGGCGCGACCGAACAATAGCGCTGTCCCCGTCGTTCCGCATCAAGAACGCAGTCTTGCGATCCGGTGCAGGAGATCACGAAACGGTCCAACCGCCGGGTTGCGGTTTTCTGGCCGCCAGATCGCGTGCAGTTCCGCCACCAGCTCAGGCTTCGAAGCAATCGGGCGAACGACCACGTTATTGAAACAGGCATTCCGCACGTCCTCAGGCACCAGGGCCAAGCCCATGCCCGTGCTGACAAGGGAGAGGATTGTCTGGGCCTGAGAGACAGCCTGCACCACGCGCGGGCGGATGCCCGCCGCGGCGAAGGCCGTCGACAGCAACGCGTACATATAAGGGCTGTCTGGCGAGTACATGATGAACGGTTCGTCCTCCAGGTCGCGCAGGTCTGGCCAGCGGCCGGCAGCCAGTCGATGTCCATGTGGCAGGGCTAGCGCCAAACCCTCGCGAAGCACGCAGGACGAGGCGTAGGCGAGCGGGGATGATGACGGCCGGATCAGGCCGACATCAATGCGCCCGAGCTGTAGTGCGTCGATCTGAGCCGAGCCTAGCATCTCCTTCAGCACGAATTCGGTATTGGGCAGCTCGGCCCGCGCGCGGCTGAGAATCCGCGGGAGGTAGTCATAGGTGGAGGAACCGATGAAGCCGACCGTCAATGTGCCGCTCCCTCGTGTCTGCGCAGTCTGACGGGCAAGCTGCGCAGCCCGCTCGCTGGCACTGAGCAGGGCTCGGGCTTCCGGTAGGAAGGTCTGACCCGCCGGAGTGAGCGCAACCGAATGGCTGGTTCGGTCCAGCAGACGGACGCCCAGCTCAGCCTCCAGCAGCTGAATGTGTCGGCTCAGCGGGGGCTGGGTCATCTTCAGCCGCCGTGCAGCCCGGCCAAAATGAAGCTCCTCCGCAACGGCGACGAAGGATTGAAGGTGGTTCAGGTCCAACACATCCGCCCTCGATCCAAAATCGACATTGCTGAAATACCACCGTGATGTTGGACTGACATCACGCCGCCGCCTAGTCTCCCCCTCCAAGAGGGCCGCTTCGGCGCGGCTGACGCGCTCCAGAGCGCTCGGAGATGGAGGGAAAACGGTCCATGGCGGTGTCCCTGGCAAGCGGCGAGAGCCGGATGAGCAACCCCGTGCTTCGCCTGGACCCCCGTGACAACATCGCTGTTGTCTTGCGCGGCCTGAAGCCCGGGGAGGCGCTCGACGCCGAGGGGTTCACGGCACTCGAAGAGGTGCCGGCGGGCCATAAGGTCGCCCTGCATAGCCTTGCGGCCGGCGAGGCGGTGCTGCGGAGTGGGATCCCCATCGGCCGCGCCGCAGTGGACATCGCTGCCGGCCAGCGTCTGCGGGCCGCCGACCTATCCTCCTCCGGCCTTGTGCTTCCGTCCCTCTCCGCTTCGCCGCAGCCGCGTGCGGAGGCCACGCCTGCCACATTCCGGGGTTTCCTGCGCGAGGATGGGCGCGTCGGCACGCGCAACATGATCGGCGTCTTCGTCGTCGGAAACTGCGGGGCGACGGCGGCGCGGCAGGCGGCGGACCTGTTCGACGAGGATCGGCTTGCGGCCTTCCCGAATGTGGACGGCGTCGTGCCCTTCATCCACGAGATCGGCTGCGGGATGGAGATGACCGGGGAGCCGATGGACCTGCTCCGCCGCACCCTCTCGGGCTTCATCCGCCACCCTAACACGGCCGGTGCCGTGGTGGTGGCGCTGGGATGCGAGCGCAACAACCTCAAGAGCTTCCTGGAGCAGGAGCAGCTGGAGGTCGGCGAGCGGCTGCAGACGGTGACCATCCAGGATGTGGGCGGCATCCGCCGCGCCGTCGATACGGCGCGCGGAATGGTCGAGGCGATGCTGCCGGCAGCGAATGCGGCGCGGCGGCAGGAGGTATCGGCGGCGCATCTCGTGCTCGGGCTGCAAGGCGCGGCGCCGGACGGGTTCAGCGGGCTGTCGGCCAATCCGGCGCTGGGCGTAGCGGTGGATCTGCTGGTCCAGGCGGGTGGAACGGCGATCCTATCGGAAACCTCGGAGTTGCTGCCCCTGGAGGAGTCCCTCCTGGCACGGGCGGGTACGCCGGCGGTGGCGCAGGATCTCCGCGCCCGGCTGGATTGGTGGCGCGCTCATCACCGTGGGCGCGATACGGTGCTGAATGGCGTGCTGGACCGCGCACCCGCCCAGGCCGGGCTGGTGAGCGTCCTCGAGAAGGCACTCGACGGAATGCGCAAGGCCGGAAGCACGCCGATCATCGGGGCGTACCGCTATGGCGAGCGGGTACAGGGGCCAGGCCTCGTCTTCATGGACACGCCGGACCATGACGCGGTCTCGGTCACCGGGCAGATCGCCGGCGGGGCAAATCTGATCGCGATGACAACAGGCCGAGGCACGGCCTTCGGCTCCCTCCCTGCCCCCACGGTGACGATGGCTTCCAATGGCGAGACCTTCTCGCGCATGGCGGATGACATCGACATCAATTGCGGGCCGGTGCTGGACGGCAGCGTAAGCGTGGAGACGATGGGACGACGCATCTTCGACGCGCTGCTGCGCCACGCCTCCGGCGAGAAAACCAAGGGCGAAGTCGAAGGCATGGGGGAGAACGAGTTCGTGCCCTGGCCCATTGGCGTGCTGGCCTGAGGAGGCAGGGATGGACTTGGAAGCCCCATTGAACCCTTTCATCCGGCTCGACCCCGCCGATAATGTGGTGGTGGCGCGCATGCCCGTGCCGGCCGGCACACCGGTGCCGATGGAGAACACCGTCACGCGGCACGACGTGCCTGCGGGACACAAGATCGCGGCGCGCTTCATCCGCAAGGGCGAAGCGGTGCGGAAGTACAATACGGTGATCGGCTACGCGTCCGAGGATTTGGTGCCGGGCACCTGGATGCATAGCCACAACATCCTGTTTGATGAGGTTGAGAAGGACTACGCCTTCTCGAAGAACTACCGGCCGACCGAATACGTGCCGGAGGCTGAGCGGGCGACCTTCCAGGGTATCAGGCGCCCGGATGGGCGCGTCGGCACGCGCAACTATGTCGGCGTCTTCACCTTGGGGGCTGGCGGCGCCACGGCGGCGCGGAAGATCGCGGATTGGTTCACGCCAGACCGGCTGGCTGAGTTTCCGAATGTGGATGGGGTCGCACCCTTCGCGCACGGGCTTGGCGAGGGAATGGAGCGCTCCGGCGAGCCGATGGCGCTGCTGCGGCGGACCATCGCCGGGACGATCCGCAATCCGAACACGGCCGCGGCCCTGGTGATCGCGACTGGCGCGGAGAGCAATGCGCTGGATGAGTTCCTGCGGGAACAGGGGCTGGCCGAAGGGCCAAAGCTGCGCACCCTGGTGATCGGCGAGTCCGGCGGGCTGCGGCGCGCGGTGGAAGCCGGCGTCGGAATCGTGCGGGAGATGCTGCCAGCAGCCAACGAGGCGCGCCGGGAAACCGTCTCGGCCGAGCATCTCATCATCGGCATGCAGTGTGGCGGGTCGGACGGGTTCTCGGGGCTTTCGGCCAATCCGGCACTGGGCGCGGCGATGGACATCCTCATACGCCATGGCGGCACGGCCATTCTGAGCGAAACGGGCGAGATTTTCGGCGTGGAACACACGCTAACGGCGCGTGCGGTCACGCCGGAGGTCGGGCAGAAGCTTGTGGACCGGATGAACTGGTGGCTGGGCTACAGCACGGGAGCCGATACCCAGATCAACGGACGCGTCTCCCCCGGCAACAACGCCGGTGGCCTCGCCAATGTGCTGGAGAAGTCGCTGGGCGGTGCCAAGAAGGGCGGTAACTCGCCGCTTATGGAGGTGTACCGCTATGCGGAGCCAGTGACCGCGCGCGGTCTCGTCTTCATGGACACGCCGGGATACGATCCGACCTCCGCCACCGGACAGATCGCTGGCGGAGCGAACATGATCATGTTCACCACTGGGCGCGGCTCCTGTTTCGGCTCGCTGCCATCACCAACGATCAAGCTCGCCTCCAACACGCCGATGTATGAGCGGATGGTGGAGGACATGGACGTCAACTGCGGCGCCATCATCGACGGGCGCGCGACGGTGGCGGAGATGGGCGAGCGCATCTTCCAGCAGCTCTTGCGCCATGCATCGGGTGAGCGAACGAAGAGCGAGATGAACGGGCTGGGGCGGAACGAGTTCGTGCCCTGGCAGATCGGGGTACTGACCTGAACATGCGGGTGCCAGCCCGGCACTGCTTACGCCCGGGTTGCCCCGATGACCACTGCCGCCTCCGGCAGATCGCTAGCGAAGGATTGTAACGTGGACGTCCTACCCGGTTCAGCCTCCGAGCTGACGCCCCGTGCGCCCGTTGCGCGCACCGGCGGCCAGATCCTCGTTGACCAGCTTGTTGCCCAGGGCGTGGAGCGCGTGACCTGCGTTCCGGGCGAGAGCTATCTGGCCGTACTCGACGCGCTTCACGACGCCGATATCGACGTGCTGACCTGCCGCGCGGAGGGCGGGGCCGCGATCATGGCCGAGGCCTATGGCAAGCTGACGGGCCGGCCGGGCGTGTGCTTCGTTACGCGCGGACCAGGCGCGACAAATGCCTCCTGCGGCGTGCACATTGCCATGCAGGACTCCACCCCGATGATCCTCTTCGTCGGCCAGGTGGCAAGGGAGATGCGAGAGCGCGAGGCCTTCCAGGAGCTCGACTACCGCGCGGTCTTCGGAAGCATGACCAAATGGGCCACCGAGATCGACACGGCGGACCGCATTCCGGAGATGGTGGCTCGTGCCTTCCGGGTGGCGATGCAGGGACGGCCGGGGCCGGTGGTTATCGCACTGCCCGAGGACATGCTGGTCGAGTTGGCAACGGTGGTCGATGCGCCACGCGTGGAGCCCGCCCTTCCCGTTCCCTCTACCGAGGACATGCAGGCGCTCGCCGGATTGCTGAGCAAGGCGGAGCGGCCACTGGCCATTCTTGGCGGGTCGGGCTGGGACGAGGCAGCGGTGGACGCTGTGGGCGATTTCGCCAACCGCTGGTCGTTGCCGGTCTGCACATCCTTCCGCCGGACCGACCGGTTCCGCTGGGACCATCCGTGCTATGTCGGCGACCTCGGCATCGGGCCTGGGCCGACACTCGCCGCGATGGCGAAGGAGGCCGATCTGCTGCTCCTGATCGGTGGCCGGATGTCCGAGATCCCATCCGGGTCTTACGAGCTGCTCGACATTCCCGTACCGAAGCAGAAGCTGGTGCATGTGCATCCGGGGGCCGAGGAGTTGGGCCGGGTCTACGCGCCGACCCTGGCCATCCAGGCGGCGCCGCGTGCCTTTGCGCCCTCCCTCGCCGCGCTCTCCCCGGATGCGGTCCCTAGCTGGGCCGCGGCCACGGAGGCTGCCCACCGCGCCTATCTCGAGCTCTCCGGAACGCCTCGCACCCTGCCGGGGGACTTCCAGTATGGCGAGGTGGTACGCTGGCTGAACGAGCGCCTGCCACCGGACACCATCCTCTGCAACGGTGCCGGTAACTTCGCGGGCTGGATGCATCGGCATTGGCGCTTCTCGAGGCTCGGCACGCAGCTCGCGCCCACCTCCGGATCCATGGGCTATGGCGTGCCAGCGGCGGTGATGGCCAAGCGCCAGAAGCCAGACAGCCCGGCTGTCGTCATCGCCGGAGATGGGGACTTCCTCATGACGGGCCAGGAATTCGCAACCGCGGTGCAGCACGGCATCCCAGCCATCATGATCGTGATCGACAACGGCATGTATGGCACGATCCGCATGCATCAGGAGCGCGAATACCCCGGCCGCATTTCCGCGACGCGGCTCGTGAACCCGGATTTCGCTGCCTATGCCACAGCCTTCGGTGGCCATGGCGAGACGGTGCGCCGCACCGAGGAGTTCGCCCCCGCCTTCGAGCGCGCCTTGGCCTCGGGCAAGCCCGCGATCCTGCACTGCTTCCTCGACCCGCGCGCGCGCTCCGTCGGCCGTGACATGCCGGCGGGCCAGCCCCTGTAACCGGAGCAGGAGGGCGGGACGCATAGCGTCCCGTCACGCGCCGCACGGAACGGCGGCGCAAAGCATATGATGATAAGGAGGAAATAGAGATGTCCTTGCGAGCCTTATGGATCTGCTTCGGCTTGCTGTTCGCTGCCTTCCCCGCCTTGGCTCAGGATTATCCGAACCGCCCGATCCGCGTGGTTGTGCCCTTCGCCGCGGGCGGGTCCACCGATATCCTCGCCCGCGTCGTCACGCAGAGCATGAGCAAGCGCCTCGGCCAGCCCATGGTGGTCGAGAACCGGGCCGGGGCTGGCGGCAACATCGGCAGCGATTTCTGCGCGAAAGCGGCGCCGGACGGCTATACGCTGTGCGTCAGCACCATCAGTGCCCATGCCATCAACGCCAGCGTCTACCCCCACATGCCCTATGATAATCTTCGGGATTTCTGGGACATCACGCTGCTGGCGACCCAGCCCAATCTGCTGGTCGTGAACTCTCAGGTTCCGGCGCGCAATCTGAACGAGCTATTCGCCCTGCTGAAGGCGAAGCCCGGCGATTACACTTACGGCTCCTCCGGCGTTGGTACATCGCAGCATCTCGGCACGGAGTTGTTGCTGCAGATGCTCGGCACCACCGCCGTGCATGTTCCATACCGCGGCAGCTCGCAAAGCCTGAACGATCTGATTGGGGGGCAGCTGACGATGGTGCTGGACAACTTCTCCTCCGCCTGGCCGCTCGTCCAGGCCGGCCAGCTTCGGGCACTCGGCGTTGGGTCGCACGACCGCAACCCGGCTGCGCCCGATGTTCCTGCCATCACGGAGGTGCTGCCTGGCTTCGAGTCCGTTTCCTGGAGCGGCTTGTTCGCGCCTGCTGCCGTGCCGCGGCCGATCATTGCTCGGTTGAACCAGGAGGCCCGCGCCGCCCTGAAGGACCCGGAGGTGCTAGCCCGCTTCCGTGATCTGGGCCTGCAGCCCGGCGGGAACTCGCCCGAGGAATTCCATGCCTTTGTGGAGGCCGAGACGAAGCGCTGGGGCGAAGTGGCCCGGCGCGCGAATATTCGGGCCGAGTGATCGGCTAACGGGCATCGCGGCGGACAAGGTCCGCCGCTCCCCTGCCCTGCCCTGCCCTATCAACGACGCTTTGGCCTAACCGCCTCAGTCCTGAATAGACTGGCCAGATAGGCCGCCGCTGAGACAACACTGCCCAGCCTGACCGTGCCCAGCTTGCGGTCTGGTCTCTGCAGAAGGGTGCATCACCCCCGGCGGCCGTCCGGACAGGAGCCTCGCCGGGCCTCCCCCGCCGTCACGATAGTGATCCGGAGAGGACTGCTGGCTCACGCTGGGCCTTCCCACTTTCGCAGTGCCTCAAGCGGCAAGGCGATGACACAATGGACCCCATCGGGCGTGAATTCCCGGCGGGTGTAAGCGTTGAGCTGGTAGGGCAGCGCTCGCTCGATGAGGTCGCTTCCATAGCCCCGGCGGCTGGGCGGCTCGGGCGGCATCTCCACCCCGCTCTCCTCCCAGGTCAAAACCAGCCGCCCCGGGAGGTTGCCCTCATGCTCCAGACGCCAAGTCACTGAAAGCCGGCCAGCCGGCCGCGTCAGCGCCCCGTATTTCGCAGCGTTGGTTGCGAGCTCATGCAAAGCAAGCGCCACAGGCTGAACCTTGTCGCCCGGTAGATCCACCGGCGGTCCGGACACCGTCACCTGCCCCGCCTCCCTGGCCCCTACGGCAGCCAGCTCCGCCTCCACAAGGTCGGCCAGCGGGACGGACCAGACCTCGGAGCGAGAAAGAAAGCCCTGTACCCGCCCAAGCGCGGCCAGACGGGCATCGTAATCGTCGCGCTCCGGCGATGCTCGAAGGCACCGGTGGGCAATGCCCCGTACCATGGCGAGCAGGTTCCGGGTCCGGTGTTGCAGCTCGCCCACAAGAATCTGGAGCCGTCCCTGGTTCTCTTCCAGAGCCGCCACAGCACGCTTTAGCTCGTCGATATTGGTGACAGCTGCAACAGCTCCGGCAATCTGCCCTTGGGCGTCCCGGATCGGAACTGCGGCAACCCGAGTCCAGATCTCGCGACCGTCCTCCTGCGTGTAAAGCATCTCCAGCCCGGGCAAGACCTGCTCGCCGCGCAGCGCGCTGGCACCTGGAAAATCCGTGGTCTCGACCTGGTGCCCGTCCGATGGACGGGTGCGCCAGCGCTCTCGACGAGCATCGTCCTCCGAAGGCATGAGGCCGGTTGGCAGAAAGCGGCGCATTTCCTGGTTGGAAAGGACCAGGTTGCCCTCCCCATCCAGGACACCAATGCCGATCGGCAGAATGTTAAACACGGTGGCGAGCCGCTCCTCGCTCTCGCGTAACCGATCTCCCATTCTCTGGCTGAGAAGCGCTTGCAGAATAGCGGGAGCAAGTGCTTCGGCTGCTTCCAAATCCTCCGGTCGATAGCCGCCTGCGCGATTGCCCAGTCCGAGCATACCGATCGTTCGCCTCGCATGGATCAAAGGCACGCCGAGGAACGACGTCAGCGGTGGATGCCCCCTGGGCGTGCCGATCCTGTCCGGGTGTGACGCGGGATCGTTGGCGATGAGGCCCCTTCCGTCGAGCAACACCCGCCCGTAGAGGCCGTGGATCTTGAGGCCAGTCGGCGCCTTCCCCCTCGGATAGGCAGGATCTTCCATGGTGAAGGCCGCCCAACCGCGTTCGCTGACAGAGAGGTCGTCGAGCCGGCCCGTCCTGAAATTAATCTCCCCCATGAAGCCGAAGGCGCTTCCGGTCACGTCCTCAGCTACGGCAAGGCAGACGCGGGCGAGTTCCTCCTCCGAGCGAGCAGCCAGCGCTTCGCGGAATATTCGATTAATGCCATCAAGCACCGCGTTCTTTCGTCTTAGGCTATCCTCCGCCCGGGCGTGGTGGTGCAGTGCCTGCTGAAGTTGCTCCTGCGCCGTGTCCTCGTCACTCATTGGCCCATTCTGCCAGACCAATACCTTAAAGTATTCTAACATCATCCGGCGTCGACCTGATGCATGATAGAAATAATTGGCCTAACCCATCCATCTCGGGCCGCTGCCGCAATCAGATACCAGCCCCGTCACCATTCTCGGGAACGAAGTTTATGCCATACCCTCTGGCACCAGCCGGGTCGCAATGGCGTTCGCCCGCATCGCCGCCGGCAGTCCGTCTATGGCTTTTGCAGGCGGGATGGCCGCGGCGCTGCCTTCTGCCCGCCGCCAGATAACCGACCATCCAGCGAGAACCTGGCAGGAATTCCGTCCAGCACTGGAATGGCTAAGCTGCGCTGAGCCGCCAGGAGCATGACCCAGGCCCCATCTTTGATGACCCGGCACTTCCCTTCCCGGGCGCGATTGCCTGGCCCGAGCCGAGGGGCCCGGCAAGCTGCCGGGCCTGAAGTCAGCGATCAGAAGTTCACATCATGACCGCCTTTTAGGGAAAGCATCTCTCGCGCCTCATCCGGGCGCGCAATCTCAAGGCCCAAACCTTCAACGATCTGGCGTGCCATACGAACCTGCTCCGCATTGCTTTCGGCCAGCTTGCCGGGGCCGCCCCAAAGGCTGTCCTCCAGCCCGACGCGGATATGTCCGCCCATGGCTGCCGCCATGGCGGCAATCGGCAGCTGATTGCGGCCAGCGCCAAGAACGGACCAGCGGTAATTCTCACCGAACAGGCGATCGGCGGTGCGCTTCATGTGCATCACCTCATCCGGATGCGCACCGATACCGCCCTGCAACCCAAATACAGTCTGAATGAACAGGGGCGCCTTCACGATGCCCTGGTCAAAAAAGTACTTCAGATTATGCAGGTGCGCCGTGTCATAGCACTCGAATTCGAAGCGCGTGCCGTTGGCACTGCAGGTGGTCAGGATGTGCTCGATATCAGCGAAGCTGTTGCGGAAGATAATGCCTTTGTCGGAGAGGTAGTCACGCTCCCACTGGTGCTGAAAGTCTTTGAACCGGTTTAGCATACCGAACAGGCCAAAATTCATGCTGCCCATGTTCAGGCTGGCTACTTCTGGCTTGTAGGTGGCAGCGGGGCGGACACGCTCCTCGATCGTCATGGTGGGGGCGCCACCGGTCGTCAGGTTCACCACGCAGTCCGACCGCTGCTTGATCACGCGCAGGAAGGGAGCAAAGGCCTCGGGCGACTGGTCGGGCTGCCCGGTTTTCGGGTTGCGCGCGTGGAGGTGGACAATGGCGGCACCCGCCTCCGCCGCGCCAACCGCCGCATCGGCAATCTGTTCCGCCGTTACCGGCAAATGCGGCGACATGCTGGGAGTGTGGATCGCACCAGTGACGGCGCAGGTGATAATGACCTTCCGCTTCGCGGCCATGACCTATTCCTCGTTCTGCTGCTGTTTGTGAGCTCGTAGTGCCGCCAGGCGACGGTCGCGCCAGCGCATCTTCGCCGTTGGATCGGAGGCGGGAGGCCACTGCGCCATGATGCGGGCCGTCGCGGCTTCCTCATAGACAAGAGGCGGTGCCGGATCGGCCGCTAGGCGCTTGTAAAAGCCGGTGTAGCGCGCGCAGTAGTCGGGAATACCACCAGGTGCATTCAGCTCGATCGTCTCGAACGGTCCCATGAACGACCAGCGCAGCCCAAGCCCATCCTTCACAGTGTGATCGAGATCCTGCGGCGTGACATATCCTTCGGAGACCAGCCTGAAGGCCTCCGCAAGCAGGGCCCCCTGCAGGCGGTTGAGGATAAATCCTTCCACTTCCTTTAGCACGGCCACGGGCACCTGGCCGATGGCGGCATAGACCGCCCGTGCGCGAGCTATGGTCTCCGGCGCTGTCCATTCCGCGCCGGAAAGCTCCACCAGTGGGATCAAATGCGGTGGGTTGACCGGATGCCCGATCAGGCAGCGTGCCCTGCCCGGCAAGGCCTCCGTGAACAGAGAACAGCGGATCGCCGAGGACGAGGAGGCCAGGACCGCGTCCGGCGGCGCCGCCGCATCAAGGGCGGCGAAGAGTGACCGCTTTACCTCCAGCGCTTCCGGCCCGTTCTCCTGCACAAAGCTGGCGCCGGCCACCGCCTCCTCCAGGCTGCCTGCCGCAGCAATGCGCGTTGCGGCAGTGGCAGGGTCCGGGCACAACCCGGCACTGGCCAAGTCGTCCAGCCCGGTGGCGCATAGCCCGATGGCCGCCGCGGCCACGCCCTCCATCGGGTCCCAGAGCCGCACCTCCCATCCCGCGCGGGCGAATATCATCGCCCATGCGCGGCCGATCAGCCCGCTGCCAATGATGCCGACTGTTTCCGTCATAGCCACAACACCTTGCGCCGGAGATCCTGGTCTTCGCGCAGCAGGCGGCTTTCGCCCGACCACTGCACGGTGCCGCGCTCGAGCGCCACAGTTCGGTCGGACAGGGCCAAGGCGAGATCCAGGTGATGATCGACAATGATGATCGAGACCTCCCTTCGCAGTTGGTCGAAAGTCTCGAACAGCTCCTCGGTCACTGCCGGGGATAGACCTTCGAATGGCTCGTCCAGCAGCAGCAAGCGGGTATCACCCGACAAAGCGCGCGCGACGGCGACCATCTGCTGCTCACCGCCTGAGAGCCGGTCAGCCGCTACGTTCCAGCGCTCGCGCAGCCGAGGGAAGTATTGCAGGATCCGCTCCTCCTCCCAATGGACGCCAGCCCCGGTCAGTCGCTTGAGGCGGCCCAATCCCAGGTTCTCGGCCACCGTCATACCTGCGAAGAGCGCGCGGCCCTGCGGCACGTAACCTACCCCGAGGCGCGCGATCCGGTCCGTGCTGAGCCCGGCCAGTTCCTGCCCGGCCAGGGTAATGCTGCCCGAGGCGGGGCGCGGGGTGCCCATCAGGGTCTTCAACAAGGTCGACTTTCCGGCCCCATTTCGGCCGAGCAGGGCGATAATCTCTCCCCGGTTCACCTGCAGCGACACGTCGTTCAGGATGTGTGACTTGCCGTAGAAGGTGTTGACCATGTCCATTACGAGCAGCACCTCGCTTGTTGCAGCGCTGGGACGTGGCTTTGCGGCGACCGCCTCGGTACCGGACCCGAGATAGACGGCCTGAACCTTGGGATCGGTGCGCGCCTCCTCGACCGAACCGTCAACCAGCACCTCGCCGTCGGCCATCACTGTCACACGGTCCGCCATGCGGAAGACCCGGTCGATATCGTGTTCCACCAGCAGCACGGGGATGTCGGCAGACAGCGTCTTGATCAGGTCACCCACCCGCTGGCGCTCGGCCGCGGCCAGGCCGGCGAGCGGTTCATCAAGCAATAGGATGCGCGGGCGCGTGGCCAGCGCCAGTCCCATGTCGAGTAATCGCTGCCCTCCATAGGAAAGGCTCCCCGCCTCCGCCCCCTCCACCCCGGCCAGGCCGGTCCAGCGCAGAAGCTCCGTGGTGTCGGCGCGGAGATCTTCAATTCGGCGGGCATCGCGGAAGAGGCTGAAATGCGCGGGATGACGCGCCTGGACGGCGAGACGGATATTCTCCTCTACCGAAAGGCCTCCGAACAGGTTCGTGATCTGGAAGGATCGCCCCAGCCCGGCCCGTGTAATGGCGTGCGGCTCCATCCCATCCACACGCTGGCCGTCGAGCATGACATGCCCGCTGTTGAGCGGAAACATGCCGGAGAGCAGATTGAAGGCGGTGGTCTTGCCCGCTCCATTGGGGCCGATCAGCGCGTGCAGCCGGCGATCCTCCACAGCAAAGGAAACACCTCGCACCGCATGGACCGGGCCGAAGCTCTTGACCATGCCTTCGGCCACCAGCACCGGACCGGCGGTGCTGCCCTCCCGGATGAAGCGCTGCGGGATTCGGCCGCTGCTCCCTGCGCGGCGCGCTGCCATGGCCGCCCCCTCCTCCGGCGCCTTGGGTCGGAACGGGGCCAGGACGCGCTTTGCCACGCCCACCAGCCCATCGGGGGAGAAGATGATGAAGCCGACGAAAAGAAGCCCGAAGATCAAGAGCCAGTTGGCGGTGTAGGTCGACAGCAGTTCCCGGAACATAATGTAGAATAGCGCGCCCAGCGCCGGCCCGAGAAAGGAGCGCATCCCGCCAATCACCACCATCGCAAGGAGTTCCCCGGAAAAGGCGATGCCAATCGGGTCGGCAGAGGCGAAGCGATGATTGAAGACGCTCAGCACCCCTGCGAAGCCCGTGATTGTGGCAGAGATGGTGAAAGCCAGTAGCTTGTACCGGTTGGTGTGATAGCCGAGAAAGCCGGCACGCTGCTCATTCTCACGGATCGCTACCAGAACGGTGCCGACAGGCGAATTGTGGATCCGCCAGAGACCCAGCAGCACGACGAAGGCGATAACGGCCACCACGCCATAGTAAAAATTTGGGTCGTCCAGCACGGCCCAACGCCGCACATTGCCTAAGCCGTTCTCACCGCCCGTCAGCTCTGTCCAGCGGAAGGCGATGGAGAAGAGCATGGCTGTGAAGGCCAGCGTCAGCAGGGAGAAGTAGACACCGCGCCGCCGCAGGATCAGCGCCCCCGCCAGGGCAGAGAAGACGGCCACGATCACGATGGCACCAATCGCCGGCATCAGCATGTCGGAGGGAAAGAAGTGCCGTTGGATCAGCGCCGCTGCATAAGCCCCGATGCCAAACCAGGCGCCATGGCCGAAGGAGACCAGCCCCGTCCAGCCAACCAGGATGTTCAGGCCCATGACGGCCAGGGCAAAGACCACCACGTCGGTCGCCGTGGTCATCGTGAGACCGACAAGATCCATAAGGAAAGGCAGCGCGACCAGGCAGGCGAGCACCACCAGCAGCGGCCTGAGCTCCTGCAGGATAGGGGGGCGTGGCAACGGGCTCATCGGCGCGTCTTCCCGGGGAACCGGGGGATGGGGATCGTGATGCATGGGCCTCACTCGAATTTCTGAATGCGTTCGCCGAGCAGGCCGCGCGGGCGCAACAGCAGCACGAGCACCATGAGCAGGTAGACCGCAGCTTCGGTCGCGGGCGGAAAGGCATAGGCGGCAAGGCCGCGCACCACGCCCACCACCACGGCCGCCAGCACCACTCCCCAGAAGGAGCCGAGCCCGCCGATGACAACAACGACGAAGGCGAAGGTCAGAATTTCCGCCCCCATTGCGGGGTGCACGCCGGTGACAGGCGCCATCATGGTGCCGGCCATTGCTGCCAGGCCGACCGCGATCATCACCACTGCTGTCATATAGGGCTTCAGGGAGATACCCAGTGCCGCGACCATGTCCGGGTTCTGCACGCCCGCTCGAACCACGCGCCCGAAGGCGGTACGGCGCAGGAGGATCCACAGGGCCGCGACGCAGATCACAGCGACAGCAAGGATAATCAGCCGGTACTGCGAGTAGATAAACTCCCCGATGAAGACCTGTCCGCGCAGCCAGAGTGGGATTGAGAAGGGCACCGGCGCGGCACCAAATATCATGCGGAGCACTTGCTCCGCGACCATGGCCAGGCCGAAGGTGAGAAGCAGGCTAAGGATCGGATCGCCACGATAGAAGCGGCGAAGCAGGAAGCGCTCAACCACCAGGCCGAGGATGGCGACGAGGATGGGGGAAGCGACCAGCGCGCCTCCAAAGCCGATATACGGCGAAACAGCCACGGTGACATAGGCGCCGATGGCGTAGAAGGCGCCGTGCGCCAGGTTGACGATCCCGCCCAGGCTGAAGATCAGCGACAGACCGAGTGCTATCAGCAGGTAGTAGGCGCCGATGAGCAGGCCATTCAGCACCTGCTCCAAGATGAAGACGAGTTCCACGATGCATGCTCCCCGCATCCGGCGCGCCCGTCCGGGATCCGGGCGGGCGCAGGGACAGGCTTGGCGACGGGCCTCAGCCCGAGCGCATCAACTCGGGAAGGTGCAGCTGTTCTCCTCCGCCGTGGCAGCCACTGCCTCAAGTGACTCTTCAGCCGTTGGAATGGCCGCCGAAGACGAGAAGATGTCCCACTCGTTCTTCACCTGCGCCGCCGGCAGCGCAGTGATGGCATAGAGCTCCATCATCAACTGGTGGTCTCGGGCCCGGAAATAACCCTCCCGCGATTTTGAAATATCAAACTTGGCGCCCTTCTCCAGGTGCTGCACCAGCTGGGTCGCGTCGATGCTCTTCAACTCATTCATGGACTGAGCAATGATCTTGACTGCGGTGTAATCGCTCCAGCCCTGGTTCTCGGGCGGGCGCTTCCAACGAGCGCGATAGGCGTTGGCGAATTTCTGTGCCGAGGGTGTCTGGATGAGGTGATGCCAGACAGTCGGCCAGGTGCCCAGGAAGTTGCCGGGGCCGGCGCCCCAGGCCAGGGCCGTGTCAAAGCCGAAGCCGGCGACAGGGAAACGCAGCCCGAATTCGCTGTACTGCTTCAGAAAGTTCGTCACCTGCGCGCCCGCCAGGTTGCCGATGACAACGTCCGGCCTCGCCTGCCGGATCTTCAACAGGAAGGGGGAGAAGTCGGTCAGCTCGGTTGGAACGAGGTCCTCGCCGCCGGCCGTGGCACCGTTCGCGCCCAGATAGTGGCGGGCGACGCGCGCAAGATCGTGGCCGAAGGCATAGTCGGCATTCAGGGCGTAGTACTTCTTCCCGCGCACCAAACCCTGATCCAGCATGGCCCGACCGGCGGTCTTCACCATCATCGAGTTCTGGCTCTCGGTGTGGAACATGTAGCGGCGGCAGTCAGAGCCGCGCAGCGCGTCGGAATTGGCGCCGGTGTTGATGAAAAGCACCCTCTCCCGCTGCACCACCTGGCCAATGGCCAGGGCGGAGGCCGAATTGATCTCGCCCACAATGCAGGCGACCTTCTCGCGCTGGATGTAACGCTCGGCCTTCGCCGAAGCCGTCTGCGGGTTGACGCTGTCCTCGAAGATAATCTCCAGCTTGCGGCCGGCGATGCCGCCAGCGGCATTGATCTCCTCCATGGCCAGCGTGGCGGCCTGGACGGCGAATTCACCGAGAGGGCCGAGGAAGCCGGTGCGAGGTGTCAGGTGTCCGATGCGCAGGACATCTGGCTGGCTCTGTGAAAGTGCCGGCCGGGCGAGAGCGGCAGCGCCCAGCAGGGCCGCGCCGCCGGCCATCAGGCCGCGGCGGGACATGGGTGTGACATGCGGCATCGATGGGTGGTCCTCCCGATTACGCGTTCGATCCTGGACATCGGACCGCCTTGTGACGGCCTCTTTAAGCTTTCGATCCAGACCCCGCCCGGCGCTTCGGCGCTTGCCGTAATCTGTGATCACAGTCATGCTGGCCCAGTCTAAAACGGTTTGTCCAGTCCGAATGTCCAAGAGCGCCGCCGCCCTGGCCGACCTGCCCCAGATCGAGCACCGCACCCTTGCCGTCACGGTGCATGCGCATCTGCGCAATCTGCTGGTCTCCGGCCGGGTCGCGCCCGGCGAGCGCCTGTCGCTCAGGGCCGTGGGACAGGCACTCGGCGTCTCCGTGATGCCGGTGCGGGAAGCGGTGCACCGGCTTGTTGCGGATGGAGCGCTGGAGGTGGCGCCCAATCGGGTTGTGCAGGTGCCGCTGATGACCGCCCCTATGCTGCAGCAGATTTCCGATGTGCGGATCGAAGTGGAGGGTTTCGCCGCCCAACGCGCGGCGGAACGGCGCACAACAATGCAGTTGGCGGGGATTGAGGCGGCGGAAGCGGCCTTCAGGGCCGAGGCGCTACGACCTGGTGCCGAGCCCGGACGTGCCGTGGCTCTGAACCAGGCCCTCCATTTCGCCATCTACTCCGCTGCTGGCCTGCCAGTGCTTGAGGAGTTGATCGACCGGATGTGGCTGAAGATCGGCCCAGTTCTGAACCTGGATCTACGCGCCAATCCAGAGCGCCTGGCCAATGGCGGAGCGGTGGGCTTCCACGCCAAGGCAGTGCGGGCCATCCGTGAGGGCGACGGCGCCACCGCGCGGGCAGCCATCGCAGAAGACATCGGCAATGCGCGGGATTTTATCCTGGGACGCGGCGGGTTACCGCCCAAGTAGAAGCCGGAGAGGGAGGAGAACGCCATGGATCTGGGCATCACCGGGCTGCGCGTGTTGGTCACTGCCGGGGCCAATGGCATCGGCAGGACCGTAGTGGAGGCCTTCCTGTCGGAGGGCGCGCAGGTCTTCACCTGCGACCTCGACACCGAGGGGCTGAGTACACTGAACCCCGCCATTGGCCGCATGGTAGCCGACGTGGCTGATCGGGCGCAGGTCGCATCGCTCTTTGCCCAGGCGACGGAGCGCATGGGCGGCCTGGACGTTCTCGTGAACAATGCAGGCATCGCCGGTCCAACCGGGCGGGTGGAGGAGATCGCAATCGAAGATTGGGATCGGTGCCTTGATGTGTGCCTGACCAGCCAGTTCAACTGCGTTCGGCTAGCGGTTCCCCATTTGCGCCGAAGTGGGAACGCCTCGATCGTCAACTTATCCTCGGCGGCCGGAAAGTTCGGCTTCGCCATGCGCACGCCCTATGCAGCAGCAAAATGGGGCGTCATAGGGCTGACCAAATCGCTGGCAATCGAGCTGGGGGATGCCGGAATTCGCGTGAACGCCATCCTTCCGGGCCTTGTCGCGGGCGACCGGCAACGCCGCGTGCTGGAGGCTAAGGCGCAGCAGCGAGGGATCAGCTACAAGGAAATGGAGGCGCTCGCCTTCTCCTTCACCTCGATCAAGGAGTACGTCACGCCGCAGCAGCTGGCGGACCAGATCCTGTTCCTGTGCAGCCCACGAGCCCGCACCATTTCGGGTCAGGCCATCAGCGTCGATGGGGATACCCGCATGCTGTCGTGACGGTGGCGGGTGCCAGGCGTGCATCTCAACGCGCCGCCACTTGACCCACTTCTCATGGCCGCAGAGGACTATCTGGCGCGAAAAGAGCTTGGTGCACGCGGGCAGCATCTGCGAACGGCGCTGTTGCGCCAGGGCGTCAAGCACAGCATCCGTCGCCGCGCGTGTTCCTCGCGCCGCAGGAGACTGTTTCAGGGAGTCCCTTAATGCTCGACATGGCACCTGCCTCACCCTTGATCTGCCTTCACTCCAAGGACAACGTCGCCGTCGTCCGGGCACGCCTGGAGCCCGGTGCTGACCTCGGCCGGGCAGGACTGCGAGCACGAACAGAGGTGCCGCGGGGACACAAGGTTGCCGTTCTGGCTGTTTCTGCCGGCGGGGCCGTGCGCAAATACGGCCAGATTATCGGCTACGCCACGCGGGCCATAGCGGCTGGCGAGCACGTCCATCTGCATAACATGGAGATGCGCGAGGGTGTATTGGAACACGATTTCTGCGCCGACGCCCGGCCGACGCCCCTCCTCCCCTATGCTGAGCGCCGCACCTTCGAGGGCTACGCGCGGCCAGACGACCAGGTAGGCACCCGCAACTACATCGGCATCATCACCTCGGTAAACTGCTCCGCAACTGCTGCCCGTGCGACTGCGGATCGCCTCAGCCGGAGCGGCGAGCTAGCCCGCTTCGGCAATGTAGATGGCATAGTGGCTCTTACCCATGGCGGGGGCTGTGCGCTTAGCACGAAGACAGAGGGCTACGCTTATCTGACCCGCACACTGGCTGGCTACGCCCGCAATCCGAATTTTGCGGCGGTCCTGATGATTGGCCTGGGTTGCGAGACGAATCAGATTGGGCCGATCCTCGAGCAGCACGGGCTGCAAGAAGGTCCGTATCTCCGGATGATGACGATACAGAGTGAAGGCGGCACACGCCGCACCATCGAGGCAGCCACCGAGATTATTCGCGCCATGCTGCCCGAGGTGAACGCCGTGCAGCGTACGACCCAGCCACTTTCGAAGCTGAAGCTTGCCTTGCAATGCGGCGGTTCAGACGGTTACTCGGGCATTTCCGCCAATCCCGCACTCGGCCATGCAGCAGACCTGCTCGTGCGGCATGGCGGCACGGCGGTGTTGAGCGAGACCCCCGAGATCTACGGCGCTGAACATCTGCTGACGCGACGCGCCATCAGTCCAGAGGTCGCACGCAAGCTGCTCGAACGGATCGAGTGGTGGCGAGACTATACCGCAAAGAACGGGGCGGAGTTGAACAACAACCCGTCCCACGGCAACAAGGCGGGTGGCCTCACGACCATCCTGGAAAAGTCGCTCGGTGCGGTAGCCAAGGGCGGCTCCATGCCGCTGGAAGCCGTGTATGAGTACGCGGAACCGATTGATCACTCCGGCCTCGTGTTCATGGACACGCCAGGCTACGATCCGGTCGCCGTTACCGGGCAGGTGGCTGGCGGTTGCAACGTTATCTGCTTCACCACAGGCCGCGGATCAGTATCGGGATTCAAGCCGGCACCGTGCATCAAGATCGCCACCAACAGCGAAATGTATCAGCACATGGACGAGGACATGGATATCAATTGCGGGGGCATCATTACCGGCGATGAGAGCATTGAGGACGCTGGCCAGCGTATCTTTGATCGTATCATAGCGGTCGCCTCTGGCCATAAGACGCTGAGTGAAGATTTCGGCTACGGCGACAACGAGTTCGTGCCTTGGCAGATAGGCGCCGTCACTTGACGTGTGTGCGGGTTACCTCGTCCGGAATCTGATGGTTCCACTTCCCAGCATGATCTCTGTTGATCACCTTGTCCCAGCGGTTCTGGGTGAACTCGCCGCCCGCATGACTTTGTACCCATCCATGACAGTGATGGACGTTGCCGCTGGCCCCGAACGCAGATGATCGCGAAGGAACGCTCGGAGCCTTGAACTATCATTTCGAAGCAGCCCCTTCCCGCCGATCTTAGCCCTCTGGTTTCCTCCGGCTCTGCCGAGCGACCGAACAGCCCGCCGGTTCGAATGATCGGTCCGCGGAAAAGTGCGCTGTCACGTCTCGGACCAAGGTCTCACCTGCCAAAGCTCACGGAATCGCCGGTCAGCCGCCGCGAGCCGGGCGCGCCAGGCCGGGCCATCGAGATAGTCCATCTCCGTGAACTGTGCCTGGGCCTGGCGCTGGAACTCCGGGTCCCGCGCCACCTTGCCCGCTGCCTCCCGCAGCCGCGCCACCACCTCCGGCGGCGTTCCCGTGGAGGTGACGATACCGCGCTCGGAACCCATGGTCACGTCGAGCCCCACCTCGCGCAGTGTCGGTACCTCCGGTGCAAAAGGGGAGCGCCGCGCCGCGCCCTGCACGATCATCCGCAGGCCGCTCGGCGCGCTGGCGACTTCACCAACATTCAGCCCCGCCACATCCACCTGCCGACCCAGGATCGCCGTGCGCATCGGCCCAGCGCCAGGGAAAGGTACATGGACCAGCCGTACGCCCGCAGCCTCCTGGAACAGGACCATGGCAAGGTGGTCATCCGTCCCCACGCCGGTGGAGCCGAAGGTGATGGTCTCTGGCTGTCTCTTCGCCCGCGCCACCAGATCCTCAAGACTCCGGATGGGGCCATCGGCGAGGACGCTGAAGGCGGAAGGGTCCGAGACGAGGTTGGCCACATACTCGAAATCGTTGAGGGCGAACTGCGGTGTGCGGCGCTCTATCGGCAGCGTCACCAGCCCCGGCATATTGGTGATGCCCAGGGTATGGCCGTCCGGCCGCCCCCGTGCCACAGCGGCCAGCGCGATTTCGCCCGAAGCGCCCGGCCGGTTGTTCACCACCACGGCGCCGCCGATCTCCTTCTCCAGAAAGCGCGCGAAGGTGCGGGCAGTGATGTCCGTTCCGCCGCCGGCCGAGAAGCCGACCACGATCTCGACCGGGCGCTCCGGCCAGCGCGCGGATTGCGCCAGGGCCGGCCGGCCCAGCGGAAGCAGGCCGAGAGCGGCAAGGGCCTGTCGGCGTGAAGGACGAGGCAGCATGGCGAAGACGACTCCTCTATGTTCTTGGGTCTCGTGACGGCTCACGGCAGCAGCACGCCAGGGTTGAGCAGGCCGGCGGGGTCGAGCGCCGCCTTGATCGCGCGCATCATCCGTAGTTCGACAGGCTGCTTGTACCGGCGCATGTCGTCCGTCCTGATACGGCCGATTCCCTGCTCCGCGCTGATCGATCCGCCGAGCTCGTGCACGAGGTCGTGCACCAGGCGGGACAGTCCGGGCTGCATGGCATCCAGCACGGCGTTCTGCGCCCCAGCAGGGCGTGCGACGTTGTAGTGCAGGTTGCCGTCGCCAAGATGGCCGAAGGTGAAGATCCGCACGCCGGGGTGGTGCCGCTGCAACAGCGCGTCTGCGCGCCCCACAAAGTCGGGCACGGCGGATACGGGCAGGGACACGTCGTGCTTCACGCATTTGCCGTCTTCGGCGAGCGCGAGGGTGATGCTTTCGCGCAACTGCCACAGCGCGCGGGCTTGGGCGACGCTCCGGGCAATTAAGGCGTCGGCGAGCTCGCCGGCCCCCACGGCCCCCTCGAGCACAAGCTCAAATCGCCGGAGCGCAGCCTCCTCACCTTCGCCGTCGCTCAGCTCCACCAGCACGTACCAGGGCGCATCCAGCACGGGAAACGGAATCTGGATCTGCGGGTAGGCCGCTGCGGCCAACCGCAGGCAGGCGCCCGAGATCAACTCGAAGGCGGTCAGCCCCGACTGGAGTCCGGTTCGGCACCGCGCCAGGAAGTGCGCGGCGTCATCGACGGATTCGAGCGCGGCCAGCGCCGTGCAGCGCGCCGCCGGCAGTGGAAAGAGCTTCAGCGTCGCTGCGGTGATGATGCCGAGCGTGCCCTCGCTGCCAATGAAGAGGTCACGCAGGTCATAGCCGGAGTTGTCCTTCCGCAGCCCGCGCAGCCCGTGCCAGATCTCGCCATCCGCCAGCACCACCTCTAGCCCCAGTGTCAGCTCGCGCGCGTTGCCGTAGCGCAGCACCTGCGTGCCGCCCGCGTTGCTGGCCAGGTTGCCGCCGATGGCGCAGCTTCCCTCTGCGCCGAGGGAGAGGGGGAAGAGGCGGCCGGCGGTACGCGCCGCCTCCTGTACCGCCTGCAGCACGCAGCCGGCCTCCACAGTGATGGTGTCGTTGTCCGTGTCGATGGCCCGCACACGCCGCATGCGGCCCAGCGAGAGCACCACCGCGTCGCCGCGCGCATCGGGCACGCCGCCGGCTACCTGCCCGGTGTTGCCGCCCTGGGGCACCACGGGTGCGCCGTGCCGCGCGCAGACGCGGAGCACGGCCGAAACCTCCTCCGTGCCGCCCGGCCGGACCACTGCCCGCGCCCGCCCCCGCACCAGCCCGCGCCAGTCCGTGAGATAAGGCGCCTGTCCCGCCTCGTCGGTGATAACGTGGTCGCGCCCGACCGCCTGGGCCAGCTCCTCAATCAAATTCTCGGCCACCGCGTTCACGGGCGCACCGGCGTCAGCACGCGGCCCGTACGAAGAAAGGCCCGGAGGTTGTCCACGACCAGCCGCTCCATCGCAGCCCGCGTATCGGCCGTGGCGCTGCCAACATGTGGCGTCAGCACCACATTATCCAATGCGCGCAGCGCCGCGGGCGCGCCGGGCTCGCCTTCCAGCACGTCCAGCCCGGCCCCGCCGAGCCGAGTCTCGTCCAGCGCTCGAATCATCGCCGCCTGATCGACCACTGAGCCGCGGCCGACATTGATGAGGATGCCCTCGGGCCCCAGCGCGTCGAGCACCGCGGCGGAGACGAGGTGGTGCGTCTCCGCCCCGCCTCCGCAGGCGACGACCAGGAAGTCGCACCACTCGGCGAGCATGTGTAGCGAGGGCTCGAAGCCGTAGGGCACTGGTTTCGGCGCCCGGCCGTGATAGCGGACCTCCATCGAGAAACCGCTCCCGCGCCGCGCGACCGCGCTGCCGATTCGCCCCAGGCCGAGAATGCCCAGGCGCTTGCCCGAAACGCGTCTGCTCAGTGGAAATTCCCCGAGCCGGCGCCACCGCCCGTCCCTGACGTAGCGGTCAGCCGCGCTGATCCGCCGGGCCGTGGCTATCAGCAGCCCCCAGGCGAGATCCGCCACGCAATCATCCAGCACGTCGGGCGTGTTGCTCACCTGGATGCCGCGGGCCCGTGCCGTTTCCACATCGATGGTTTCGAAGCCGACGCCCCAGCTGCTGATGACGCACAGCCCCGGCAGCGCAGCCATAAGAGCGGCGTCGCAGCCGTGCCGGTTGGAGGTCGCCACCATGGACACGCCCGCTCCATGGCGGCCGATCCAGGACGGGGCGTCCTCCTCCCACAGCCGCACGGCGCCTAGTTCCTCGCGCAGCATTCGGTCCGCCAGCGGCCCGATCGGCGCGAGTTGGAGAACGCCGCATCCTACGCGCATCCCCGTCAGTCCTTTGGCGGTGGCAGGTAGCCGGTGGCAGCGCCTGCGGCCGCGAAGGTCTCGCCGGCGTGCAGGCGGCGCTCCACCTCAGCGTCCACCGCCATGATCCGCTCCGCCCTGGCCAGAGCCTCCTCCAGCACCGCGCGCGGCACCACCACGATCCCTGTCTCATCTCCGACGATGAGATCGCCCTGCGAGACGGTGACGCCGCCCGCGGTCACAGTGACGCCGATCGGCAGCAGCCGGAGGCGTCCCTTGCCCGTGGTGGGCGCGACCCAGCGACTGGCCAGCCACAGGCCCGTCGCGCGGATCTCGTCCACGTCGCGGCAGGCGCCGTCGATCACCACGCCCGCCGCGCCCTGCTTTTGCGTCCCGTAGGCCGCGAGCCCGCCCAGGGTGGAGATCGGCTGCCCCCCCACATCCACTACCAGCACCGTTCCTGCGGTGGCTGCCGAGACGAGCCGCCCCACGGCGAACTCCGCCTTCGCGAACTCGCCCAGCCGCCCGGGAATTTGGCGCGCCGTAACGGCGGGGCCGCAGATCCGGCCATTGCCGCTGCGCAACTCCAGCCCCTCCATCACGCCCTGGATGCCCATGCCGTCCAGCGCATCTGACCAAGTGCTGACCGGGATGGCACCGCAGCGCTCCAGCACCGCCTCGCTGATCGCGTCCGCAACCGCTGTGTCCAAGGAAGCCTCCATCAGTTGACCTGCGCTCCGGAAAGGCGGACGGCCTCGGCCCAGCGTGCCGTTTCCCGCTTGATGAAGGCGTCGAACTCCGCGGGCCCCAGGTTGTTTACCTCGCCGCCCATCTCCACCAAGCGCTGTGTCATGGCCGGCTCCGCCACGATGGCAGCGATGTCCCGGGCAATACGCTCGCGAAGCTCCGGCCTCAGCCCCGCGGGCGCGAAGGTGCCGAACCAGGTTGCCGCCTCGAAATCCTCCATTCCCGCCTCGGTGAAGGTCGGCACGTCGCGCACCGCATCCATCCGCCGTGAATGGGCCAGCGCAAGCGCCTTCAGTTCGCCGGATTTGATGTAGGGCAGCACGGCCGACAGTGTCGCGAAGGAGCAGTTGACCAGCCCTGAGAGCAGGTCCGTAATTAAGGGCGCGTCACCACGATAGGGAATGTGCTCCGCCGTGATCTCCGTGCGGCCCTTGAACAGCTCCGCCGTCAGGTGCTGCGCCGTGCCGTTACCGGTGGACCCAACGGTGATGCCGCGTGGTTGTTCTTTCGCCCAGGCGATGAAGCTCCGCAGATCCGCCGCTGGCACGCTCTTGGACACGACGAGAACCAGCGGCACGGTCGCCGTCAGTGTGATCGCCGTGAAATCGCGGATCGGGTCGTAGGAGAGCCGCCGGTAAAGGCTCGCGCTGATGGTGTGGGCGGAAGTGGTCTCGAATAGCGTGTAGCCATCTGGCTCCGAGCGCGCGACAGCCTCGGCGCCCACCGTGGCGCCGGCGCCCGCGCGGTTCTCCACCACCACGGGCTGCCCCCACTGCGTGGACAACCGTTCCCCAAGCATGCGGGCGATGACGTCCGTAGCGCCGCCCGCGGGATAGGGAACGACGAACCGCACGGGGCGCGCGGGATAGCTTCCCTGCGCCCGCGCCCCTTCCCGCCCCAAGGCGAGCAGGGACGTGCCCGCCAGCGCGCCCAGCACGCGACGTTGGATCCTTCTCACGACTTTCCCTCCTCGTTTCCTGCCCGGCCTTGAGTCCCGGCGGGCGCGGGTCTTGGCGGGCGGGGTGTGGCCCGTCCGCGCCGTCATTCTCTGCTCAGGTTCCCCCGCGCACCGCCCTCACCCGGCCTTACTCAGCCGCCTGGGCAACGGCCCTGTCGCGCCAAGCGAGCAGCCGCCGCAGCCCCTCGCGCATGTCCACTTCCGGCACCCAGCCGATTGCGTCCTTTGCTGCGCTGTGGTCGATGCGGAAAGCTCCGCCGGATGTCAGGCGCACCTTGCCCGGATCAGGCTCCACCAGCTCCGGCTTCAGGTCCGGCCGCCCGGACAGTTCCGCCACCAGGGTGACCAGATCCAGTGTCGTTACCGGCTTCGGGCCCGAAGTGTTCACCGCCACGTCGGTGGTCGCCGATTCCAACGCCATGCAGTTTGCGCGCGCAAGATCGCCCACGTAAACGAAATGCTTCGTCTCAGAGCCGTCCCCGATGACCTTGGGCCGTTCGCCGCGCTTGATAGCGTCATGCGTCTCGACAATGTAGAGTGCGTTCGCGGCCCGGTAGTGCTGCCGCTCTCCGTACACTGTAGAGTAGCGAAGCACTACATAGTTCAGCCCATGCCTCCGGTAAGCGTCGCGGCAGAGCTGCTCCCCCATGATCTTGCTGGCACCGTAGAGGATGGCGGCCGCCGGTGCGCCCGCGGCGTGAAAGGGCGTTTCCTCGACCAGGTCGCCCTTCACACCGGGCCCGTAGCCGTACACGGCGTTGGAGGACGCGAAGACGAGCTTGCGTATCCTGTTCGCACGACAGGCCTCGATCACGTTCTGCGCACCGCGCACATTCACATCGATCCCCGCCCAGGGGTCACGGTCCATGGACAGCGTCATGAAGGCGGCGAGGTGGATTACCCCGTCCAGTTCCTCTGTCGCGGCAAGAAGCTGGTGCAGCTTCAGGATGTCGCCCTGCACCACCTTCACCCGGGGATCGTCGCGCAGATGCGCGATGGCTTCGCCGGATCCGAATGAGAAGTTGTCGAAAAGGCGCACCTCCGCCGCGCCGCGCGCCAGCAGCTCCTCCGTGGTGGCGGAACCAACGAGGCTCGCGCCGCCGATCACCATGAAACGGCCACCCTTGACCGGGACGGATGCACTGTCGTTCTTCGCCATGGATCTTACCTCGCCACCGACATGGGCTGCTCGTGTAGGCCGAAATACATGCTCTTCACCTGGGCATAGAGGCGAAGGCCATCGATGCCCTTCTCGCGGCCGATACCGCTGTCTTTGAACCCACCGAAAGGCGTGGCTGTGACCGACTGCTTGTAGGTGTTGATCCAGACTGACCCCGCATCCAGCGCGCGGCCGACGCGCCAGGCTCGCTTGAAGCTCTCCGTCCAGATGCCGCAGGCGAGGCCGAAGGCCGTACCGTTGGCCTGCGCGATGAGGTCGGCCTCATCCTGGAAAGGAATAGCCACCAGTACGGGCCCGAAGGCCTCCTCCTGGCATGTGAGCGAGGTGGCGGGCACGCCTTCGATCACCGTCGGCAGATAGTAGGCGCCCCTGGCATAAGCCTCGCCCTCCGGCACTGCTCCGCCGCAGAGGATGCGGCCGCCCTCCTCCCGTGCGCGGTCCACGAAGCGGATGACGCGGTCGCGGTGATGGAAGGAAGCCAGTGGGCCCATCTCCACGCCGGGGGCATCCGGCGCCGCGACACGCAGCGCCTTGGCGCGCTCCACCACGCACCGCAGCACCTCGTGATAGATCGGCGCTTCGATAAAGAGGCGAGAGCCTGCCACGCAGGACTGCCCCGCTGAGCCGAAGATGCCGGCCACCACGGCCGCGACCGCATGGTCCATGTCGGCATCGGCGAAGACGACATGTGGAGACTTGCCGCCCAGCTCCAGCGCGACCGGCACGAGCCGGCCCCCCGCCACGCGGCCGATCGCGCGCCCGGTCGCAGTACCGCCCGTGAAGGAGATCATGCGGACGCCGGGATGGGCGACGAGGGCCGCCCCGATCTCAGCGCCGCGGCCCTGCACCACCTGCAGCAGGCCCTCGGGCAGCCCGGCCCTGAGCGCGATGCGCGCCAACTCCGGCGCCAGGAGCGGTGAATCCTCGGATGGCTTGAGCAGAACGGCATTTCCCGCTGCCAGAGCCGGCGCCACCTTCGTGGCGTCGTTCATGATGGGCGAGTTCCAGGGCGTGATGCAGGCGACCACGCCAAAGGGCTCCAGCACGGTGAAGGAGACGTACTCGCCGCGCTGCGGGGTCACGTCTGTCTGCAGCGTCTCGCAGGCGCCGGCATAGTAGCGGAAGGTGCCGATCGCGGACTCGACCATGCCGCGGCACTCGGCGAGAGGCTTTCCGTTGTCCCGCATCTGCAGCCGGGCGAGATCCTCTTTCTCTGCCGCCAGCCCGTCCGCGATTGCCTGGAGCACCAGCGCGCGGCGGTGTGGCAGCAGCGACTTCCAACCGGAGTTGTGGAAGGCGTGCCAGCCGCGCGCCACCATCATGTCCAGTTCAGCCACGCTGGTGGCATGAACCTTACCGACAGCTTCGCCGCTGGCCGGGTCGATGCTGGTGATCTCCTCCCCGCGGAAGGCGGGTGGCAGGGCATCCATGCGGCGCTTCCCTCAGCTTTCTTCGGGTGATCTGCGCCCTTCCAGGCGGGCTGGAAAGGCAGTCGATGGCGCCAATGAAGCCAATGGGATTATCAATAACGCATGGAACCGATCGCCGAACCCATGCCTTCCCCCCGCCCCACCCGGTGGCAGGATGATCCGGCCCTGCCCGACCAGGTGGCGGCCGTGATCGCCGCCATCGAAGTCGATATCATCCGCAGCCGTATCCTGCCGCGCACCCGATTGATCGAGGACCACCTCATGGAGGATTATGGTGCCAAGAGGCATGTCGTCCGCGCCGCGCTGCACGAGTTGCAGCGGCTGGGCGTCGTGGTAAAGCCGCGACACCGGGGCGCGGAGCTGCGGCGCTTCGACCGGGCCGACCTGGCCAAGCTCTACGACATGCGGGCTGTACTGCACCGGGCGGCAGTGCATGCGATCGCCTTTCCCGTACCGGCCGAGCGACTGGCGCTGGTGGAGCAGGCACTTGCTGGTCATGCGAGGGCAGCTGAGAGCCGCGACCTCATCCAGATCCACCGCACGAATATGACCTTCCATCGCGAGCTCTACGGGCTTTGCGATAACGTCTACCTTGCGGAGTCCATCCGGCTGCACGATTGGTTGAGCTTCCCCGCCCGGGCCTACGGCGCGGCGGACGCGGGCGCGCTCCTGCTGGCCTGCGATGAACATGCTGCGATGGTGCGCGCCCTGCACGCTCAGGACCGCGCCGCACTTGAGCACCTGTCAGTCGCGCACATGGATCGCGCCCGTCAGATTTACGTCAGCAAGTTCCTAGCCTAGTCGGCCGCCGCCAAGGCGCGGCCGCCAGCGAAGGCATTGACCACCCGAACGCCCGGCAACTTCGGTGGAGGTGAGCCCTCTCGGGCTTCGCGGCGTAAAGGGGGAAAGTCGATGGCGTTCGTCGCGTCCACGACGATCTGAGAATCACACAGCCGGAAGCCTGCAGAGCTGTATTCGGTCCACAAATGTGAAAGCCTCCAAGAACAACAAGGCAAAGATTGACCCCGACTGGTCCCTTCGCGACGATCGGCCGCAACGTTCACGGGAGGTAGCGGTGCAGGACGGCGATCGGATGGCACGACCAGCATGAGCCAAGCGGCGGAAGTCACCTCGGCGCCCGACGCACCGTCGCTGGAGGTCTCGCGCACCCGGCCCATCCCGCCCCGGGAACCTGGATTGCGCCACGTCCTCGCGCTCGACGATTTCGAGCACGCATCCCGACGGCACCTGCCGCGCCTGCTGCACGAGTTCATCGCGGGCGGTGCGGAAACGGGCGCGAGCCTGCGCGGGAACCGCGCGTCCTTCGCAGGCCATGTCCTCGTGCCGCGGGTCCTGGGGGACGTTTCCGAGCGCTCGCTGCAGACGAGCCTCTTCGGGAAGCCCCATGCCGCCCCCTTCGGGATCGCGCCAATGGGGGTGGGCGCCCTCTGTGCCTATCGCAGCGACATCGTCCTGGCGCGCGCCGCGGCGGCCTCGGGCATTCCCTTCATCCTGAGCGCCTCGTCGCTGATCCGGATGGAGGAGGTGCAGCAGGCCAACCCCGATGCCTGGTACCAGGCCTACCTGCCCGGAGAGCCCGCGCGCATTGAGGCGCTGGTGGACCGGGTGGCAGCCGCGGGGTTTGGCACCTTCGTGCTGACGGCCGACGTGCCGGTGGCCGCCAACCGAGAAAACAACGACCGCAACGGCTTCACCGTCCCGATCCGCCCCAGCCTGCGCCTCGCGCTCGATGGCGTCACGCACCCGTTCTGGCTGCTTGGGACGGCGCTGCGGACGCTCTGGCGGCACGGGATGCCGCATTTCGAGAACATGGACGCCACACGCGGGCCGCCGGTCCTGTCGCGGAATCTCGTGCGCGCCGTCGGCCGCCGCGACGGGCTCTCCTGGAGGCACCTGGAGCTGATCCGGCGGCGCTGGAAAGGGCCGCTCGCGGTGAAGGGCGTCCTCTTCGCCGAGGACGCCCGCATCGCGCGCGGCTGCGGGGCGGACGGCGTGATCGTCTCGAACCATGGCGGCCGGCAGCTTGACGGCACGATCGCCCCCCTGGATGCCCTGCCCGATGTCGCGCGCGCCGCCGGGGAGATGACGGTGATGCTGGATGGCGGCATCCGCCGCGGCACGGACGTGCTGAAGGCCCTGCTGCTGGGCGCGGATTTCGTGTGGCTCGGGCGGCCCTTCCTCTATGCAGCGGCAGTGGGCGGGGAGGCGGGCGTGCGCCACGCCACGGCCCTGCTGGCCGAGGAGATCGACCGCGACATGGCGCTGCTGGGCGTGCGCGGCCTGAAAGACCTGCGTCCGGAGATGATCCGGCCCGCGGGACCGGGCGCAGGAGAAATGGACATTATCCCAGGGAGAGACGCTTGACCCCGCACCGCTTCCGCGTCGGCTACCTCGAGCGGCCGATGAACGAATCCTTCCGGACGACGGCCGCACGGTACCCGGAGCTGGAGATCCGCCGCATTGGGCTGGACCAGCCGGAGGCGGCCATCGTCGCCGCGCTCGCGGAGTGCCACGGCTACTATGTCTGGGCGGCGCGGCACGAGTTGCCCCTGCCCTGGCACGTGACGCCGGCGCTCCTGGCGCGGCTCCCCAACCTGCTCGTCGTCGCCAGCTACGGCGCGGGCTACGACACCATCGACCCCGAGGCCTGCACCGCGGCCGGCATCGCCGTGGTGAACCAGGCCGGGGGCAACGCGGAAGGCGTAGCCGAGCACGCGCTGGGCATGATGCTGCTGCTCCTCAAGCGCGTGCCGGAGGCGCAGGCGGCGATGCGGGCCGGCACGGTGAGCGACCGGAACGCGCTGATGGGCCGGGAGCTGGCCGGCCGCACCGTGGGGCTGGTCGGGCTCGGCCATGTCGGCACCCGCATGGCGCAGCTGCTGAACGTCTTCGGCTGCCGGGTGCTTGCAGCGGACCCCGCGCTGGACACGGCCACCATCGCCACGCGGGGCGCGACAAAGGTGGAGATGCCGGAACTGCTCGTGGCCTCTGACATCGTCTCGCTCCACTGCCCGCTGACAGAAGAAACGCGCGGCATGATCGACGCCGCGGCGATCGCGCAAATGCGCCCAGGGGCCATTCTCGTCACCACCGCGCGGGGCTTCATTCTGGACGAGGCGGCGCTCCTCGCGGCGCTGCAGGAAGGGCGGCTGGGCGGTGCGGGCCTCGATGTGTGGGAGATGGAGCCGCCGCCCGCCTCCCACCCGCTGCTGGCCCACCCAGCGGTGCTCGCCTCACCGCACACGGCCGGGGTGACGGCCGAAAGCCGTGCGCGAGTGGCGAGCATGGCGGCAGAGGCCTTCGCGGCCGCCGTCCATGGCCTTCCCCCGCGGCTGGTGAACCCGGAGGTCGCGGATCGCTTCTCGGCGCGGCGACACGCCCTGCTGAGCGCGCCGGCGTGACCGGAGGCGGGGGGGAGGAACCTCACGAGGACCCGAAGGCAGCCCGCCCGGTGACGACCCTCCTGGAGGCTGGGGTCGCACGGGCATCTGAACCGCGGCGGCGCGGGGCCCTCGGCGCGGTCGGCGGCAATGGTGCTGCCCTATGCCGCCGGCCACGCGCCCGACATCGTCGCGCGCCCCCTGCCGCTACTCCTGCGCGGTAATCTTCGCCGCCTCGATCACGCGCTTCCAGCGGTCCAGGTCCTCGCGCAGGAAGTCGCCGTACTCCGCAGGTGAGGAGACGGAGACGATGCCGCCCAGGCCCCGGATCCGCTCCGCCGTCGCCGGTCTGGCGAGAGAGGCACGGAGCGCGGCGTTCAGCCTCTCCACGACCGGCGCAGGGGTGTGCGCCGGCCCGACGAGGCCGAGGCCCTGCGTGTAGTCCTCAAAGCCCGGATAGCCGATCTCGCGCATGGTCGGCACGTCCGGGTAGTCCGGGCTGCGCTCCGCAGTGGAGACGGCGAGCGGCCGGAGCTGCCCCTTGGCCACGTACTCCTGGATCCCGATCATCGGATAGAACATGAAGGAAACCCGGCCGGACATCACCTCGCTGAGCGCCGGGCCGTTGCCGCGGAAGGGCACATGCGTCATCTGCGTGCTGGAACGGGCGGCGAGCAGCGCGGCGGCCAAGTGGGCCGACCCACCATTGCCGGCGGAGCCGTAGGAGACGCTATCCGGCGAGGCCTTCGCAGCCGTCACCACATCCCCCAGCGACTTGTACGGGGTATTCGCCCCCGTCACCGCGATCAGCGGCAGCAGCGACACCAGCCCGATCGGCGTGAAGTCTTCGATCGGCCGGTAGCTGTTGCCCGGCATGAGGATGGCGTTGACACTGTGCGACAGCGTGGCCAGCAGGATCGTGTAGCCGTCCGGCGCCTCGCGCGCCACGAATTGCGTCGCGATCAGCGCGTTGGCGCCCGTGCGGTTCTCCACCACCACGGGCTGGCCGAGCGTGCCGGACATGTCCTGGGCGATAATGCGGGCGATCACGTCGGTCGGCCCGCCCGCGGCGAAGCCCACCACCAGGCGGATGGAGCGATTGGGGTAGCCGCCCTGCGCCGTGGCCCGGCGTGCCAGCCCCAGCAGGGCAAGCCCGCCCCCTGCCATGATGGCGGTTCTGCGCTTCATGTCCGTTCTCTCCTTGCCTTTCTTCTTGTCACTGCTCAGGGCGGCGGCTTCGGCCGCCCGATCTCGAAGATGTCGCGGGAACTCGCGTACCAGCCGCGGCCGTGCATCCGGGCGATGAGGTCCAGCGCCGGCGTGTCCACATAGCAGCGCTCCGCGTCCATCACGGCGTCGTCGCGCAGGTGCAGGGCCAGGACGCGGCCGATCACGATCGTGCTCTCCTCCCCCGGCTCGATGACCGTATGCAGCTCGCATTCCAGGGAGGCCGGGCTCTCCCCGATGCGCGGCGGCGCGACGCGGCTGCACGGCATCGGCGTCAGCCCGTTGGCCACCATCTCATCCACCTCCGGCCCCACCTCGGCGGAGGTCGCGTTCATGATCTCCGCCATCGCGTAGGGCACGAGGTTCACCACGAACTGCTTGGTCCGGCGGATGTTATTCCCCGTGTCCTTATGTGCCCCGGCCCGCGCCGTGATGCCGAAGCAGAGCAGCGGCGGGCTGCTGCAGACGAGGTTGAAGAAGGAGAAGGGCGCGGCATTGGCGTGGCCGTCCTCATGCAACGTCGTCACCCAGGCGATCGGCCGGGGCACGACGGTAGCGCGCAGCAGCTTGCCGTACTGCTCGCTCGTCAGGGCGTCGAAATCGAAGAGCATGGTGCTAATCGCTGCCTCCCTCGGCGGCGCGGGTGCCGGGGCGCCGCATCGCCCCGCTCAGTCCACCACCGCGCCGGAGGCACGCACGATGGGAACCCATTTCTCGATCTCCTGCGCGATGAAGCGGCGGGACCGCTCTGGCGTCATGCCGGGCATGACGTCGTTCCCCAGGTCGCGCAGCCGGCTCCTCACCTCCTCCCTCTGCAGGGCGATCTGCACCTGCTCGTAAAGGAATTTCAGAATCGCGGGCGGCGTGCCCTTTGGCGCCGACCAGGGCGTCCAGGTCTGGGATTCGTAGTCGGGCAGCCCCGCCTCCGGCGCGCTCGGCACCTCCGGCATCATGGGCGAGCGCTGCTTCGCCGCGGTCATCAGCACCCGCGGCCCGTCCGGCCGCTGCTGCGGCGCGAGAAAGGAGACCGTGTCTACCATGAAGTCGATGCGTCCGCCCGAAAGGTCCGAGAAGGCTGCCGCCGAGCCGCGGTAGGGCACGTGCTGCGCCCGGGCGCCGATCTGCTGGCAGAGCAGCGCCGCGGCGATATGGCCCGTCGTGCCGTTGCCGGGGGAGCCAAAGGTGCATTCCCGCGCCCGCAGTGCTGCCCCGAAGCCCGCCACGTCCCGGGCCGGGAAGCCGGCGCGCACGGCGAGCGCGAGAGGCGAGATGCTGCTGACCGTGACCTGCTCGATATCGTTCAGGGGGTGGACTGGCAAGCGGCGGTACAGGCCCACATTCAGCGCATGGGAGGAGAGCGCGCCGACAAAAAGCGTGTAGCCATCCGGCGGCGCGGCCGCGAGAGCCTCCAGCGCCACCAGCCCGCCGCCGCTCGGGCGGTTCTCGACCACGAATTGCTGCCCGGTCTGCGCGGAGAGCGCGCCGGAGATCAGGCGTGCCGTGATGTCCGAATTGCCGCCGGCCGCGAGGGAGCAGATCACCCGCACCGTCCGGTTCGGGTAATCCGTGCCCGGGGCGCGCGCGGTTCCCTGCGCCGCAGCCGCTCCGGCCAGCCCGGCCGCCGCCGCCCCCAGCAGGGCACGCCGCGAGAGCAGATCCTTCCCGATCACCTCCATGGACTTCCCCTCTCCCGGACGTCAGGCAATGCCGTGCTCGAGAACTCCGACGCGCCCGACCTCGATCCGCAGCCGGTCGCCGGAGCGGAGCCAGCGGGGCGGCGTGCGGAAGGCACCCGATCCCGCCGGCGTGCCCGTGGCGATCACGTCGCCGGGCATCAGCGTCATGTAGCGGCTGAGATGCGCGATGAGGGTGGTGACGGGGAAGATCAGGTCCCGCGTGTTGCCCTCCTGGACCAGCTCGTCGTTCAGCCAGCACCGCAGATCCATGTTCCAGGGTTCGCCCGCCTCCTCCGGCGTCGTCAGCCAGGGCCCCATGGGGCAGAAGCCGTCCATGCCCTTGGCGAAGGAGGTCTGGGGCGGCGAGAGGTCGAACTGAAATTCGCGCGCGCTCACGTCGTTCAAGACGGTGTAGCCGGCGACGTAGTCCAGCGCGTTCGGCTCCGCGACGCAGGAGGCGGCACGGCCGATCACGACCGCAAGCTCCCCCTCGTAGTCCGGCTTCGTCACAGCGGGCGGAATCCGCACTTGGCAGCCCGGCCCGTCCACAGAGGAGGGCGGCTTGAGAAAGATACGCGGGATATCCTGCTTCGGCCCGCCCACCTCCTTCGCGTGGTCACCATAGTTGCGCCCCACGCCAAGGATCTTCCCCGGCCTAGGCACGGGCGCGAGCAGCGTTACGGCAGAGAGCGGGCGGCGCATCGTCGCCTGATCCGGACGCGCCGCGAAGGCCGCCGCGCGCGCCGCCGCCACCAATGCGGGCTCGCCGAGGGCGAGGAACTCCGTCATGTCGGAAGGAACCGGCGAGGCCGCGCCCTCCCCCTCCCCCGCGGCTGCCATGGCGGCGGAAAGGGCAGGCCGCAGCGCCGCCACCTCCTCCCCCAGCACCGCCCCGATCTCAACGGGCGCGGAGGGCCCCGCGCGGAAGCTGACCAGCCGCATCAGGCTGCGAGCCTGCCGTAGTCCAGCGTCGCCATCACCTGCACGCGGTGGATCAGCCGCGGCTCGTCCGGCCGGTAGTCGGAGACGGCATTGTGGGTGGTGCCAATATTGTCCCACATCAGCACGTCGCCCGGCGTCCAGCGGTGGGAGTAGAGGTACTGCGGTTGCGACTGGTGCTTGAACAGATACTCCAGCATCGCGTCGCTCTCCGCCGGCTCCATGCCCTCGATCCGCACGGCATAACCGGGGTTGCAGTACAGCACGCGGCGGCCGGTGATGGGGTGCACGCGGAAGATCGGCTGTGAAACGGGCGGCTTCTTGCGGCGCTGCTCCTCCGTCAGCGGCTTGCGGCCCGATCCCGGGCGAGCGCGCATCACCTCCCAGAACTTGTTGAAGTCGTGGATCGCGGTGCGGCCTTCCAGCCGCTCCTTCACCTCGGCGGGAAGATCGTCATAAGCGGCGTGCATGTTGCGGAACTGCGTGTCGCCCAGCGGCCGCCCGTCGCGCACCGGCACCTTCTTGGCATGCAGGACATTGGCCAGCGCGATATCGTGGCTGTAGCTCATGTCTGTGTGCCAGCCCTGGCCGGCATCGTTCAGCCCGACGGGCTTGCCGTCCTTCACCAGGTTGGAGAGGATCATCACCTCCGGATGGTCCTCCGCATGGAAGGCGTTGGCCACGTTGATCTCAAGCTCCCCGAAACGGGAGCCGAAGGCGGAGAGCTCGACGGGCTCCAGCGACTGGTCGGGGAAGCACAGCACCCCGTGCTCGCCGAGCGCGCGCAGGATCGTGCGGAATCCACCCGCCTCAAGCGGCTGAGACAAGTCGATCTCCGTGACGCGGGCGCCCAGCCCCTCGTTGTTGCGCGTGATCTGCATGGCGTCCTCCTTGGCGTTCAAGCCGCTGCGCCCGCAGGCGCGGCGAAGTGGAACAGGTAGTCCATCGTCATTCTCTCGATCCGCCAGCCCTCGGGCAGGTGAAGGAGGCGCGCCCGCACCCGCGCCATTACGGCGGGACCAGCGATCTCCGGCGGCGCGTTGACGACCGCGCCGTTATCGTACCGGTAAGCGGTCATCACGCATTGCGCCTCGGCCCGGTCCTCGCCCGCTGGCTCAACCATACCGTTGGTGATCACGTGGCAGATGCGCATCGTCGCGGATCTCGCGGACAGGGCCTCAACGATGGCGTCCCTGCCCCGCAGCGCATGCCCCTGCCGGTGCCAGCACCCGTCGGGTGCAAAGAGCGCGGCGAGATCCGCGTAGTGCCGCTCATCTAGGAAAAAGAACAGGCGGTTGATCAGGTGCAGGATCTCCTGCTCCGCGTGTTCCCTCACGACGATCTCCTCCATCGAGCGGCGTTTTCCCGACCGTCTCGGGTGGAATGATCGGCATCGCGACTGGCAGGGTCAACGAGACTTCGCAGGATGAGGATGGGGTTTCACGTATGTGGAGCAGGTTCTATGCTCCGCCTCCTGCGGAAGAAGGCAGAGCAGAATGGACAAGGTCGTGAAATCTGCGGGCCGAGTCCTCGAGATCTTCGAGTTCTTTGCCCATCGCCACGCGCCGGCAACTGTGTCCGAGGTCTCGGAGGCGCTGGACTTTCCGCTCTCCTCCACCTCGGTCCTGCTGAAGTCCCTTCTGACGCTCGGCTATCTGGAATACCGGCCGCGATCGCGGGAGTACCAGCCGACGATCCGCTTCGCCGTGCTCGGCACCTGGATCTTCGATCGCCTGTTCTCTGACGAGGAGTCGATCCCTCGCCTCATGGACGAGCTGCAGGCCGAGACGGAGGAGACGATCGTTCTAGCCATGCAGCACGGGCTCTACGTGGACTACATCCGCATCCTGCAGTCGATCGCGCCCGTGCGCTTCTACATCAAGCCAGGCTCCCGGCGCCCCATCTGGCTGCCTGCTGCGGGCAAGGTGCTGCTGGCGCAGCACCCGGACGCGGAGGTGACCGCCCTGCTCCGCCGCGTGAACGCGAATGAGCCTGCAAGCGGCCGCGTGCCAGTCAAGGCTTTCCTGGCCGAACTGGCTGCCATACGCCGCGATGGCTACGCGATGAGCGAGGCGGCCATTGTTCCCGACACTGCCATGATCGCCATGGCCGTTCCCGTTCCCGGCGGGCACCGCCCGCTCGCCCTCGCAGTCAGCGGCCCGCTGGAGCGCATGCGGCGGAATCGGACGCAGATCCTGGCGCTTATGCAGCGCAAACTGGCCGGAGCTGTCAGCGCTCGCACCGGATCTGGCAGCGTGGGGTAATATCCAGCGTCCTGTCCGGTGGACCCTACTCTGCGCGCCGGCTCGCTGCACAACGGGCCCAGATGCGGCCGACAGAGGACCCTGCCGCTAGGCAGAGACGTGGAGCCAGAGCCAAAGTTAGGCAGGAAGGAATTTTCCAAGCTAGGCCGGCATGGTCACTGGCTTCCCGTGCGGCCCACCCCAGGGAGATGGGCTCTCCCGTTGCCGTCAGTTCCAGACATGCTGCGGCGACCGCCATAGCCCAAGCGCGGACACGGCATACAGGAATCCCCGGACCAGCTACCCTCATTCGGCAACGGAGGCCGATGATCGCCATTTTGTTCGAAGCCGCCAGGGCGGTCACCTCCCAGGCCCAAGCTAGCCAGGGCATCCGGATAGCGCTGCCCAACCTCCGGCAATTTGGGACGGCATGTTGGGATACCTAGCACCGAACGCCCGAGCCATTGAGGATGGCTGGCGTCCCCAAGGGAAACGCCGCATCAAGACAAAAAATCAACGAAAGCAGTCACTTAAAAAGCTGCCTGGGAATCCTTTGTATCACCTCTTTGCGTCAGCCGCTAAGGCCAATCGCCGACGCCCAGATCATCAATGAGCGCCCCACAATAGCCCCTCCATCTACAACGGTTAACAAACCGAAGCCCTTGACCAGCCCCCACGAGGAGGTCCGATCGGATGTTTAGTGGAGCCTGGCGGCGACTGGTCAGAGCTCTCCACTTTCTTAGGGCAAGTCCAGGGCGTTGTCGCAGCAATCGCCTTTCCGACCATCGAGCAGCGCATGCCATGCCTGGCGAGCAGGCGCCGGTAGTCATGAGCAGCGTACTGGCTGCCACGGTCTGCATGGTGCAGCAGGCCTGCGGTTCGTGATCGCCATCCGCAGGGCCACAAGCGTCAGCTCCTGGGCCATGGTGTCGCGCATGGCCCGGCCGACCACCTTGCGCGAGAATAGGTCGAGCACGACGGCGATGTACAGCCAGCCCTCGCCGGTGGGTATGTAGGTGATATCGGCCAGCCAAACCCTGTTTGGCCCAGGGACGGTGAACTGGCGATCCAGCAGGTTCGGGGCGAGCGGGAAGGCATGCTTGCTGTCCGTCGTCATCCGGAACCGCCGTTTGACCCGCACCCGGTGCCGTGGCGGCGCATCAGGCGGGCCGCCCGGTTCCGGGCCCACCCGCTGCCCCTCTGCCTGCAGGGCCGCATGGACGCGCGGACTGCCGTAGCGGCGCCGGCGGCCGCCGATCCCCTATATGAGCGGACCGCGCCGGGGCGCCCCGGTTCGGCCCGGCTGCGGCTCAGCCGAGGAGTTCCTCGATAGCGACCGGAAAGCGGCGGACTCGCACGCCGGTCGCGTGCCAGACCGCGTTCGCCACCGCGCCGGTGGTGCCGGTGATGCCGATCTCGTCGACGCCCTTAACGCCCAGCGCATTCACATGCGGGTCCTCCTCATCGACGAGGATGGCCTCGACTGAGGGGATGTCGGCATTCACCGGCACATGGTACTCGGCCAGATCCGCGTTCATCACGCGGCCCGTGCGCCGGTCGAGCGTGGCCCGCTCATGCAGGGCGAAGGACACGCCCCAAATCATCCCGCCATAGTACTGGCTCTTCACTAGGCGTGGGTTGATGATCCGGCCTGCGGCGAAGGCGCCGACGAGCCGGGTGACGCGGATCTGGCCGAGCTCGGGATCCACCTTCACTTCCGCAAAGACCGCGCCATGCGCGTGCATCGCATAGCGCTCCGCAGCATCGGCATCCGCGGCGGCGCTGCCGCGGCCTTCCACCATCTCCCGCCCAGCACGGTCGAGGATCTCGGCGAAGCTTTCGCTACGGCTTTCATCGTCCCACCGCACCAGCCTGCCGTTGCGCGCGACCACGCCGATGTTGTCGGCACCGAAGAGCGGCGAGCGAGGATCCGCGACGGCGAGCTCCGCCAGCCGCGCCACCGCCTGCTCGCCCGCCGCCTGGATCGCGCTCCCCGCCGTCGCGGTGTGGGCGGAGCCGCCGGCGATGCCGGCATTTGGCAGGTCGGAACTGCCGGAGCGGAACTCCACCTGCCCGACATCGAGGCCGAGGCTTTCTGCCGCGATCTGGGCGAAGACCGTCCAGGCGCCCTGCCCCATGTCATGCGCGCCGGTTTCGACCACGCCGGTGCCGTCGCGCCGGATCACGGCACGCGCCTCGGCCTGGAACATCAAGGCCGGAAAGGTCGCAGTGCCGAGGCCCCAGCCGACAAGCTTGCCGTCCGCGTCGCGCAGGCTGCGCGGCGCCAGCGGCCGGCCGGACCAGCCGAAGCGCGCCGCGCCCTGCGCGTAGCACTCGCGCAGCGCCTTGGAGGAGAAGGGCTTGCCGGAAATCGGCTCTACCTCCGCGTAGTTCCGCAGGCGGAACTTCAGCGGGTCCATGCCGCACGCGGCCGCCAGCTCGTCGATCGCGCCTTCCAGCGCCAGGCTGCCGCTCGCCTCGCCCGGGGCGCGCATGAAGCCGGGTGTCCCAGTGTCCAGCCGCAGCGCCTCGTAGGTGGTGGCGATCGCCGGCGCGGCATAGAGCGTGTGGCTGGCGCCCGCGGCGGGCTCGAGGAAGTCGTCGAAGCGGCTCGTCGCGGTGCGGACATGATGATGCAGGGCGGTGAGCGCGCCATCCGGCGCGGCGCCGAGGCGGAGCGTCTGGCGCGTCGGCGCGCGGTGGGTGACGGGGCCGTACATCTGCGCCCGCGTCAGCACGAGCTTCACCGGGCGCCCGACCAGCCGCGCCGCCAGGACGCCCAGCACCTGCGGCCCAGTCAGCAGCTTCGAGCCGAAGCCGCCCCCGATGAAGGGGCTGCGGATGTGAATGTCCTCCGCCCTGATGCCGAACATGGCCGCCAGCCGCATCTGCGTCAGCGCGAGGCCCTGGGTCGGCATGTCGAGCGACAGCGCATCGCCGTCCCAGGCCGCGACGACGCCGTGCGGCTCCATCGCGTTGTGGAACTGCGTCGGCGTCTCGTAGGTCGCCTCGATCCGCCGCGCCGCCGCGGCCAGCCCGGCTGCCAGGTTGCCATGGTGCAGCTCGCCCGGGGAACCGACGCCGACCACCTCCGGCACGAAGGCACCGGGTGCGTCGAGGGTGACCTCCACCGGCTCGGCCTGGCAGCGGGGCGCGAGCAGCGCGGCGCCTTCTGTCGCGGCCTCCAGCGTCTCGGCGATCACCACCGCGACGGGCTGCCCGGCGTAGCGCACCCGATCGTCCTGCAGCAGGTCCATGCGGAAGGAGAAGGGCACAGACTTGTCGTCCGGATGCAGGGCGAGCGGCGGGCGGTTCGCCGGCGTCATCACCTCGACCACGCCCGGATGCGCCTGCGCCGCTGCCACATCCAGCGCGGCCACGCGGCCACGGGCGATGCGTGCCGCGGCAATCACGGCGTAGAGCATCCCCGGCGGGTGGTTGTCGGCGGCGTAGCGGGCGGCGCCGGTCACCTTCAGCACGCCGTCGCGGCGGGTGATCGGCTGGCCGGCATTGGAGCCGTGCCGCATGCGATGGACCTCAGTCATGCAGGCCTCCCGGGATCGGGGCGAAGGGGGATGCCGGCAGCGCCGGCAGCCGGTCCGGCGTGCCGGCCGCGGCCAGGGTCAGCGCGCGGACCGCGATGCGACGCGCCAACTCGATCTTGAAGGCGTTCTCGCCCGAGGGCCGCGCCTCCGCGAGGGCAAGCTCTGCTGCGCGGCGGAAGGCGTCTGCCCCGGGCGCGGCGCCGAGCAGCGCGGCTTCCGCCGCCTCCGCCCGCCAGGGCTTGGCGGCGACGCCGCCTAGCGCGAGCCGCGCCGCGGCAATGCGCCCGCCCTGCATCCTCAGCCCGGCCGCGGCGGAGACCACGGCGAAGGCGTAGGAGGTGCGTTCGCGTAGCTTCACGTAGCGGCTATGCGCGGCGAAGGCCGCCGCCTCAGCCGGCAGGCGCAGCGCGATGATCAGTTCGCCCGGCGCGAGCACCGTCTCGCGCTCCGGAGTATTGCCGGGCAGCAGATGAAAGTCCTGCAGCGGGACCTCACGGCGGCCGGCCGGTCCCTCGATCTCCACCACCGCCTCGAAGGCCGCGAGCGGCACGCAGAAATCGGAGGGATGGGTCGCGATGCAGGCATCGCTCCAGCCGAGCACGGCATGCAGCCGGTTCTCGCCGTCGCGTGCGTCACAGCCGTTGCCGGGGGCGCGCTTGTTGCAGGCGCTGGCGGTGTCCTGGAAATAGGCGCAGCGGGTCCGCTGCAGCAGGTTGCCACCGACTGTTGCCGCGTTGCGCAGCTGCGCCGAGGCGCCGGAGAGCAGCGCCTCCGCCACCGCCGGGAAGCGGCGCGCGAAGTCGGGCTCATAGGCGAGGTCGGCGTTGCGCACCTGCGCGCCGATCCGTACGCCGCCATCCGACGTGTTTTCAATGGCCGCCAGCCCCGGCAGGTGGTTCAAGTCCACCAGCCGTGCCGGGCGCGCCACGCCGATCTTCATCAGGTCGAGCAGGTTGGTGCCAGCCGCGAGGAACGCGCTGCCGGGCTCGGCGCCCGCGGCGACGGCCTCGGCGACCGTGCGGGGGCGGACATAGTCGAAGCGGTTCATGCGGCCTCCTGCGTCGTCGTGCCGGCCATGGCGCGCGTGGCTTCCACCACTGCCTCGGTGATCCCGCGATAGGCGGCGCAGCGGCAGAGATTGCCGCTCATCCCCTCGCGCACGCGCTCGGGGTCGTCGCCGGCGTGGCCCTCCTCGATGAGGCCGACCGCGCTCATGATCTGGCCGGGCGTGCAGAAGCCGCACTGGAAGGCGTCATGCGTGATGAAGGCGGCCTGCACGGGGTGCAGCGCCCCGCCTTCCGAGAGGCCCTCGATGGTCAGGATCTTCGCCCCGTCATGGCTGGCCGCGAGCGCCAGGCAGGCATTCACCCTGCGGCCATCCACCAGGATGGTGCAGGCACCGCACTGGCCGCGGTCGCAGCCCTTCTTGGTGCCGGTGAGGTCAAGCCGCTCCCGCAGCAGGTCGAGCAGCGTGACGCGGGGGTCGTCCAGCTCGACTGTCTGCGGGACGCGGTTGATGGTGAGGGTGACCGACAAGCTCATGCGGAGCCTCCGATGGCAGCGGTGTGCGGATAGGCTGCCCGCCCAAGACCCCCTAGGCTGGCCGGCGGCGGGATGCTGATGGCGGCGCGGACTGGCCGTTAAGCCGCTGCGACGTCATATACGGAGGGGTCCTCCGCTTGCAAGACGTAAACGGAGGCAAACTCCGTTTTTGTGTGGGGAGACCGTGGCCGGCGATGACCGTGGAGCAGAGCAAGAGCCAGCGTAAGCCCAGGGCAGACGCGATCCGGAATCGCGAACGCGTGTTGGAGGCGGCGAAGGCCGTGTTCGGCCAGGGCGGCACCGAGGCCGGGCTGGAAGCGGTCGCCCGGCAGGCGGGCGTGGGCATCGGCACGCTCTACCGCCACTTCCCGACGCGGGAGGCGCTCTACGAGGCAGTCTACCGGCGGGAGGTGGAGCAGCTCGCGGACCTCGCCACGCAACTCGTCGGCGTGGCGCCGCCGCTCGAGGGCCTGCAGCGCTGGATGCGGTCGCTGGTGGAGTTCGCGGCGACGAAGAAGGGCATGGCGGCGGCGCTGGCGCTGGCCGCGCACAAACCGCCGGAGCTCATGAGCTACACCAGCGGCCGGTTGCAGGAAGCGATTGGCACGCTGCTCCGCCCGGCGGCAGAAGCCGGCGAGGTCCGCGGCGACATCAGCCCCGACGACCTGCTTCGCGCAGTGATCGGGCTCTCCTACCTGCAGGACGGGCCGGGCTGGCAGGCGCAGGTCTTGCGCCTGGTCGACGTATTCCTAGACGGGCTGCGACCCTGGTCGCGCGGGACACCTGACCATCAACCGCCGGAGGCCGGAGATCGCTCGTCCGAGTGAAGCGGGCGCCGTTGCCGAGGCCGAGATCCCGCGCGTTCGGGTTCTCCAGATGCCGGGACCATCTCCGCCCGCTTGGGGCGGCGCTCTTACATCTAACCCGGACGGGAGGTCTGCTTTGGGTCGGACTCGGCCGAGCGCTGCGCGAACGGCGAATGTCTACTTTCGAGCCGTCAGCCCTTGGAAGCCGTCCGACCGCTTGCGGCCAGACCTGGCAGAGGCTGTTATACGCCCATAGTGGCCTCTCCATCCCTGCTTTCGGACGCTCCGAAGTGGATGTCCTGCACACAGGGCCTGGAACGACGCCTCAAATCCCGCCGCTCGGCGTTTTGCGCGATCAGCTCGCCTCTGACCGTGCAACCGCGTCAGCGCCGGCAGGAAGGCGCATGGGGCAGGACGGATCGGTGGCCGCACGCCACACTGCCTCCGCCACGTCCTGCGGGTGCGTAATCTCTTCTTTGGACTGCTGCCAACCCGCAAATACCTGCGCCGCCAAGTCGCCATAGGCGTCGGGAATCTTCATGCCCATGCGGCTGCGCGCATTGGCGCCGAAGGACGTCTCTGGTGCCCGACCAGGCAGCACCAAGCGCACGCGCACGCCGAAGGGCTCCAGTTCCAGCGCAAGCGATTCCGTGAAGGCGTTCACCGCGGCCTTGCTGGCGGTATAGACCGAGAGCAGGTGGAGCGGCCGCAGCGTCACGCCCGATGTCACGTTGATAACGACCCCGGAGCGCCGGTTCCGGAACTGCGGCAGCACGGCCTTGGTCATAGCGATGGTGCCGAGCGTGTTGGTCTCGAACACGTCGCGGGCCATCTCCATCGACACTCCTTCCAGCGCGTTGAGCAGGCCGACCCCCGCATTGTTGACGAGAACATCGACCGGACCGGCCACGTCCACGGCGTGCGCGATGCTGTCCGCGTCGGTGACATCGAGCGGCAGTATCCGGAGCCGTTCGGATCGGGGCAGGGCATCCTGGGAGGGCGTGCGCATGGTGGCAATCACCGTCCAGCCACGGTCAAGGAACAGGCGCGCGGTCTCGAGGCCGAAGCCGGACGAGCAGCCGGTGATCAGGATGGTGTTCATGCAAGCTCCTGTTGCGGAACAACAGGAGGATAGGTCGACTTGACTGGATTACCTACGCTCGTAAGTCCGGATATCATTGTCGTAAGTCCGGAAGATGTCTGATCCGCTTGCCCAGGTCGTCAGCCTGCTCCAGCCCAACGCATCATTCTCCAAGCTCGTCATAGGCGCGGGCTGCTGGGCTGTGCGCCGCTCGGTTGAGGGGCACCCCTTCTATCTCGCGATGCTCGATGGTGCGTGCCGCTTGTCGATCCCCGGACAGGAGCCGATCACGCTCCAAAAGGGAGACTTCGTCCTTATCCCCGCAGCCCATGACTTCGCCACATCGAGCCTCGAGCCGCCGCCGCCTGGGATGGAGGCGCCGCCGGTCGAGGTGAGCCCCGGCGTGTTCCGGCTCGGCAGCCAGGACCAGCCGCCCGATGTCCGCGCGCTCGTCGGTCATTGCGCCTTTGACTCGGAGGACGCGCACTTGCTGGTGTCGCTTCTTCCGCAACTCGTGCATGTCCGGGAGCAGGGACGGCTGACCACGCTGGTGGAGCTCTTGAACGATGAAACGCGGGACGACCGCCCTGGTCGCGACGTGGTCCTTGCCCGCCTGCTCGAGGTTCTGCTGATCGAGGCGCTTCGCACGACCACAGGAACCGCCGCCCCGCCGGGCCTGCTGCGCGGTCTTGCCGACGAGCGGCTCGCTATGGCGCTGCGGCAAATGCATAGCCAGCCGACCCGGAACTGGACAGTGGCCGAGCTCGCAAAACAAGCGGCGCTGTCGCGGTCCACCTTCTTTGAGCGATTCCGGCGCGAGGTGGGCGTCGCACCCATGGAGTACCTGCTGGGCTGGCGCATGGCACTCGCGAAGGACCTGCTACGCCGAGATGACGTGGGTGTTGCCCAGGTTGCCGAACGCGTGGGCTACAGTTCGGCGAGCACGTTCAGCGTTGCCTTTGCCCGTCATGTTGGCTTGCCTCCGATTCTTTACGCGAGAGCACAGCGAACAGGAGCAGACACCTAGCGTTATGCAGGTGGCCCGTGCTCAGATTCAGGTACTGCGTGGCAACCGCTTCCCGGCTTCCTCAGCGTAAACAAGGTGTCCGCCGAGTCCACAACGACAGCTTCCATCGCGCGTATAGCCCGTAAGCTGACGGCGTGCTCACGACCATATCATGCCGCTGGAGGAGCCCAGTGAGCCCGCGTCTACGTCCGCTGGCAAGGTTAGGGCAGACATCCGGGCAGGCAGCCATTGCCCGAAAAGCATCTCTCAGGAGATCCTGCACGCTCCCGCCCCCAGCGTTCCAGACCTCGATCCTGCAGAGCTACTCCTTGCCGGCCTGATCGGGATGCTCCTCGGCAGCACCTTTCGCCCCACCCCGGCTGCTGGCCGAGGAAGGGCGAGGCCGACCCGGACTGGGTGTGCGCCCAGAGCCGGCCCGCTCACCTCTACAGCGATAGGTGCCGGCACATCTCTAAAACGGCTGCTCCCGGGTGAGGAAGGCCGCGACGGCCTCGTCCAGCCCTTCCTTCGGCAGTGCCCTGGTGCCGAGCAGCGCGCATTCCCAGACCCAAGGCGGTCATGGCAGGCCGCCGCTGGTTGGACTCCGAGGTTGCAGAGCGGGTTCTTGGGACCCGCGGGGAGCAAGGTGCCGAGACTTCGGGCCGCCAGCTTAGCCCGAGAGAGAGGGACATCGTGGATCTTGTGCAGCGCGGCTTCCGGAACCGGCAGATCGCCAAGCGTTTAAACCTCACCGAGGGAACCGTGAAAGTGTACCTTCACGGCATCCACCAGAAGGTGGGCGTGACGAACCGAGTGGAGTTGGCTACCAGAACTCGGGAAGTATGAGCGGTTCTGTCAGCACTCACGCCAAACTTGGTGGCGCGAGTTGGGTGTCGGACTCCGTCTACGATGCCTGGAGAATGGCGAGAACAGCAGCGGCACGACGGAGATGACGTAGACGATGGCGGTTGGCAGGGATGGGCTGATTGTGGCGGGTGCAGGGGCGGCGGAAACCGCCGAGCTCGTCACGGCTTCGGCAGAGGCGACGCTCTTGAAGCCGCGCATGCCGCCAATCCGACCACCCCTGGCGCGAGTTCTGACAAGTCCGCCGTGACCCGGTGCTGCTGCCGCGGAATTCGATGCCGCCGGTGGGCGTTCGCCTTTAAGGGCAAGGGGGTGCTCTCCTGCGCGGGGGTAGACCCCACCCTATCCCGAGGCGATCACCCGTCCGATCCATGCACCACGCCGTTGAAGGGCCTGCCGCTTCCATTCTGGACCTGATCTTTGCAGGAAACGCGATAAGACCGCGAAACGCTCTTCTCATATCATGTCAATTCGGCGCAAACGACCGATGAATTCTCATAAATGATACTTCTGACGGATCATCTTTCCAGATAAGCGGCTGATAAGCCCGGTCTGACCTATCTCCGCTGCCGCCGGTTCAGGCTTCGAGACAGGTCCTCCGCGCTAGCTGGGAGGAACGAAAGACGTGTCAGGCGCAACCACGGTCAGTGCCACGGGGAACCAGGATATCGATGGCCTTCTGTCAGGCTACCGCTGGACTTCGCAAACCCTCACCTACAGTTTCCCGACCGACGCGTCTTTCTATGGGCCAAACTACGGCAGCGGCCAGCCCTATAACGCCTTCGAGGGGCTGAATGCCACGCAGCAGGCGGTTGCGCGCACCGTCTTCTCCATGGTCTCCGGCTACACCAATCTCACCTTCGTGGAGGTGACAGAGACAGCGACCATCCACGCCGACCTGCGTTTGGCCATGTCCGATGTGCCGAGCGGGGCGCATGGATATTATCCCAGCTCGCAGCCCACTGGTGGCGACTCCTGGTACAACAACACGAGCGGACGCTACGATAACCCTATTCTCGGCGCGCACCCGTATTTTAGCTTCATGCATGAGATCGGCCACGGACTCGGGCTGAAGCATGGCCATGAATTGGATATGTACGGGCCCATGACAGCAGCCCATGACGGTCAGGAATTCTCGTTGATGACCTACCGGAGCTACATCGGTAGCCCAGGCCAGTACTACACGAACGAGACCTGGGGCGGCCCGCAGTCAATGATGATGTACGACATCGCGGCGCTGCAGACGATGTACGGAGCGAATTATACGACCAACACCGGGAACACCACCTATCGTTGGGATGCGGCCACAGGGCGGATGTCAGTCGACGGTGTGGGGCAGGCAACGCCGGGTGCGAACCGCGTCTACATGACAGTCTGGGATGGTGGCGGCAACGACACCTACGATCTGTCCAACTACGCAAGCGGGGTCACAGTCGATGTACGTCCGGGGGAATGGACCACGACCTCCGCGATCCAGCTCGTGAATCTCGGCGATGGCCATTACGCGCGCGGCAATGTCGCGAATGCCCTCCTCTTCAACGGCGACACCCGATCTCTAATCGAGAATGCCGTTGGTGGTGCCGGTGGCGACGTCCTCTACGGGAACGTGGCGGCCAATGTTCTCGATGGCCGGGGGGGACCCGACACAGTCGTCCTTGCGGGGCGTCAGTCAGATTACGCCTTCACGGGAACGGCGGCGAATCTCGCTGCGACCAGCTCCGGGATCACCGACACACTCCTGAACGTTGAGTTTGTCCGGTTTCTCGGCTCCGGCCTGACCGTTTCGGTAAATGATCTCCTGAACGACGATACAGCGGCTGGCTCAAGCCTGGCCCTGTCTGGACCGCTGAGCTTCGCGGAGGGAAATAACGGCCTGACGGCCTTCACCTTCACGGTCACCCGCTCTGGCGACATCGGTGGCAGTAGCAGCGCCAGTTGGGGAGTGAGTGGCAGCGGGGCCAGCGCAGCCAGTGCCGCGGACTTCTTTGGTGGGGCGCTCCCTGGTGGGACAGTCACCTTCGCGGCCGGAGAGGTAACCAAGACCATCACGATCAACGTGAGCGGCGATACGGTTATCGAGGGTAATGAGACCTTTACCCTGACCCTCAGTTCCCCATCCGCTGGAACCACCATCACTACGGGCGCGACCACGGGTACCATCCGCAATGACGACGTGGCCGGCAGCAACACCCCAACCGAGGGGGATGACAAGATCACCGGGACGGCGCAGGCGGACACCATCAACGGCCTGGGCGGGCACGACACGATCGATGGTGGAGACGGAGACGACTACCTGATCGGCGGAGCCGGCAACGACATCCTGATCGGCGGCGCAGGCATAGACCGTCTTGAGGGAGGCCTTGGAGATGACGTCTACTATGCCGACAGCAGCGGTGACCAGATCATCGAGAAGAGTAACCGCGGCGTCGACACCGTCCTCTTCTCGGGAAGTGGTAAATTCACCCTCAAGAGCAATGTCGAGAACCTGGAGCTGACCGGCACGGCCGACAGTAGCGGAACAGGGAACTCGCTGAACAACCAGATTGTCGGCAATTCAGGCAAGAACATCCTGAACGGTGGGGATGGGAACGACGACCTCAAGGGGGAGGACGGCAACGACAAAATCACCGGTGGCAATGGGGATGACGTGATCTACGGAGGCGCCGGTTCGGATACGGCAGTCTACTCCGAGACACGGGAGGCGATGGCGATCACCCGGGCCGCGGACGGCGCTATTATCGTCAGGAGCGCTAGCGGAACCGACTTTGTCCGCGAGGTCGAGTTCTTCAGCTTCGCCGGAAAGACCTTCGCGACGGCCGACCTGGTCGGCAACGTCGGCAGCAGCCTGTCGCTCTCTGGACCTGTGATCTTGCCTGAGGCCGACAGCGGCAGCGTGGCGTTCACCTTCACGGTGTCCCGCTCCGGCGACACCAACGGCGCGAGCACCGCCAGTTGGGCTGTCACAGGCAGCGGCACAGATGCCGCGAGCGCCAGCGACTTTTTTGGGGGCGCTCTGCCGCGCGGCACGGTGGCGTTCGCGGCAGGCGAAACCACCAAGATGATCACGGTGAACGTGGCCGGCGATGCGATCGTCGAGCCAGACGAGACTTTCACCCTGACGCTCTCCTCCCCCTCGTCCGGCACCAGCATCACCACCGCCACGACCACCGGCACCATTCGCAACGACGACCTTGCGGCGCCTGGCCCGAGCCTGGCCCTGTCTGGTGCACTGAACCTGGCCGAGGGGGATAGCGGCACCACGGCCTTCATCTTCACGGTCACCCGCTCGGGCGACGTCAGTGGCGTCAGTAGTGCCAACTGGGCCGTCAGCGGCAACGGAGCGAGCGCGGTGGATGCCGCAGACTTCCTTGGTGGAGTGCTGCCGAGCGGCACGGTCTCGTTCGCGGCCGGAGAGAGCACCAAAACCCTCACCGTCAACGTTGCCGGCGACCGCCTCGCGGAGGCTCACGAGTCCTTCACTCTGACGCTCTCCTCGCCTTCGGCGGGGACCAGCATCACCAATGGCACGACTGCTGGAACTATCACTAACGATGACGCGCCTGGCCCGAGCCTGACCCTGTCTGGCCCGCTGAACCTGGCGGAGGGGGATAGCGGCACCACGGCTTTCATCTTCACGGTCACCCGCTCGGGCGACATCAGCGGCTTCAGTAGTGCCGACTGGGTTGTCAGCGGCAACGGAGCGAGCGCGGCGGATGCCGCAGACTTCCTTGGCGGGGTGCTGCCAAGCGGCACCGTCTCCTTCGCGGCCTGGGAGAGCACCAAGACCATCACCGTCAATGTCTCGGGCGACGCGGTGGTCGAGGGCGACGAAGTATTCACCTTGGTCCTCTCCGCCTCCTCTGGCACCGCCATCGCCAACGGAACCACCACCGGGACGATTCGAAACGATGACACCGCGGCGGGCGGCAACATTCCCACCGAGGGCGATGACATGCTCGTCGGCACTAACTTGGCTGACCGCATCAACGCCCTGGGCGGGCACGACACCATCGACGGCGGAGACGGAGACGACTACCTGACCGGAGGCGCTGGCAATGACATCCTCATCGGCGGCATCGGAAACGATACACTCGATGGAGGGCTGGGGGACGACACCTACTATGTCGAAAGCACCGGCGATCTCGTAAATGAGAAGAGCAACGCTGGCACCGACACCGTCTATTCATCCGCGCCTGGAAAGTTCATCCTGAAAACCAACATCGAGAATCTCGTGCTGACCGGCACTGGCGATATCTCCGGCACTGGTAACTCCTCCGGCAACAAGATCACCGGCAATTCCGGGAACAACACCCTTGCAGGTGTCGGTGGCGATGACACCATCTTCGGAATGGACGGGAATGACGTGATCGAGGGGGGAGCAGGCTGGGACACCCTGTCGGGCGGCACGGGTTCGGACACTTTCGTGTTCCGCTCACTGAGCGATGTGGGCGGAGGCTCCACCGGGCTGCCGTCGGACATCCTTGTGGAGTGGGGGAGCGGCGACAAGATCGACGTGTCGAAGATCGATGCAATCGCCTCAACCAGCACCAACGACAAGTTCACGTTTCTCGGAACCGGTGCCTTCACCGGGGCAGGCCAGCTGCGCACCGTTCAGAATGCCAGCCGCGGTGAGACCTATGTGGAGGGCGACGTCAACGGAGATGGTCGCGCCGACTTTTCACTGGTTCTCACAGGGGTTCACAACATGGCCGCAGCAGACTTCGTGCTCTGAGGCGGGTTCCGCAGGACTCATCAGCTCTCGCTCCGGAGGCAATCTGATCGCGATCCCGAGCCAAGCCCGGTGGGCATCCGATCTTTTGAAGGATGAACGGATGTTTTGGGATGGAGTGCAACGGCTGCAGCTTGGCCACGCCCGAGCGGCCGGACCAGACCGTTCAGGGCTGCCAGCGGTTTCGCTGTCGGGACTACGGCCGGCAATGCAAAAAGCACAGTGTAGGGCGCTGAACCGGAGTGACCGGGAGCGATGCACTGGAGGAGGGTCGTCTTACCCCATGCCCATGCCCATGGCGCATTCGGCCGGCGTCGCATGAATACGCCTCTATCGAGTAAGAAGGAGACAGGCGATATGCTGTGCCGAACAGGCCGTGTGCAGCGGCCCGGATTATCCGCCGTGTCTCCCCAGGCGGCCCTCTTGCCCCGGGTCCGACAGCTTAGCCTTGTCGTACTCGGCCTCGTCCTCAGCGTCTTGAGTGGCAGCAATCCCGGGATGGCCAACACACCGAAACGGGCGTCGCTCGACCCGCCACCGCGGGACGGCAACATCGCCATCGAGCAGGAGCTCGATGCGGCCAGAAAGAGCGGCAGGGCCGCGGCATTCGACCTGTTCGTCGCGCGGCATCCGAACCACCCTCTCGCCGAGGTGGCAAAGCGTGAGAGGGATCGGCTGCCGGAACAATCCTCACCCTAGTGGTTTGAGTTAGAGGTTCGCTGGCAGAACCGTCCGGTGCTGGCGAGGACATCGTCGGCGGACTTAGTCCAGATGAAGGGTTTCGGCTCAGCGTTGGTCCTGTCGATGTAACCCTGGATAGCGGCCTGGAGGGCGTCGGTGCTGGCGAAGGCGCCTCGTTGGAGGCAGCGGCGGGTCAGCAGCGAGAACCAGCCTTCGACAAGGTTGAGCCAGGACGCCGAGGTTGGCGTGAAGTGCAGGTGCCAGCGGGGCCGCTTGAGCAGCCAGTCGTGGACCACATGCGTCTTGTGGGTGGCCGCGTTATCGAGCACGAGATGGACGTCGAGATCCGCGGGCACGGCCGCCTCGACCTGATCCAGAAAGGCCCGGAACTCGGTCGCTCGGTGACGTCCCTTGCAGGCGCCGATCACGGTCCCGGCCTGCACGTCGAGGGCGGCGAACAGGTCCGTGGTACCGTGCCGGACATAGTCGTGGCCGTGGCGCTCGACCTGGCCAGGGCGCATGGGCAGGACCGGCGCGGTCCCCTCATTGACCTGGATCTGCGGCTTCTCGTCCACACACAGCACCAGAGCGCGGTCGGGTGGGTTAAGGTAGAGGCCGACCACGTCCCGCACCTTGTCGACGAAGGCCGGATCGCGAGAGAGTTTGAAGGTCTCTGACCGGTGCGGCTGAAGTCCGAACGCTCGCCAGATGCGCGAAACCATGGTCTGGCTCATCCCGACCTGCCGCGCCATGGCGCGCGTTGACCAGTGGGTTGTACCCTCCGGCTGGCTCTCCAGCGTTCGCGTGATCATCGCCTCGACGGCATCATCACCCACCCGTCATGGCGCCCCGCTGCGGGGTGCGTCGACCAGCCCCTCCAGGCGGTGCGCCAGGAAGCGACCACGCCAGGTGATCACGGAGCTATCGCCGAAAGTGGGTGATGGCGATGTGAGAGAGGCGGCGTATCGAGGTGGGTGAAAGCCTGCCTGAACCTCCCGAAGGAGCGATACGCCGAGATGAGCGATACCACTGTTGTCCCCCTGCGTCAGCCGGAGACGGTCGAGGATCCGCTGACAGCGGTTTTGAGGAGCGGCGCCCGCCGGCT
>NZ_JBNBZS010000018.1:0-130711 GCF_049629625.1 Roseomonas chloroacetimidivorans
CAAAGAGCAAACGCGGACATGATCACGGCAAAGAAGAAGAACATTACCAGGATGAGCGGAATTGGGTGCTGGCCAAACCACACCACGATGCCCGTTCCGAACATGCTGCTTCCTCTCGGGCCTGCACTGACACTGGAAGGTAAGGTCCCCGGCACGATAGGTCGAATTCACCGCCGGGTGAGGCCGGTCACTGACGCGGGATGGGCACCAGGCGGCGCTCCCGGGCGGCCGATGAGACGCCAAGCTCTGCCGCCTGCTTCGGCGAAAGGTTGACCAGCTCGGTTCCATCCTTGGTCTGACACACGAGTAGGACGCGCTTCGGCGGCTCTGACAGGGGGTCGAACACTTCTTCAACTCTGAGAATGCAGCAGAGATTGACCTGCGTTTCGCTCGGCATGCCGCACAGTTCTTCAACTCTGAGTTGTATGTAAATCAACAATCATGATCAGGTACTGCGCAGACGGTCGTTACCTAACTGAGTGTGTTCCCGGCGCAATACCCGAGCGCGCTGCTAGCGCGGTCCCGCTGAGCGCCGCCTGCGTCTAGGACGGCGGGATCTCTACCAGCCGCCCCGGGCACCAGGCGGTGAGCAGGTCAAGATCTCGGGCACGCTCCGGGGTGACCAGAACCAGCTGGTCGCCCGATGCGGTCTCATACTGCACAGCGGTCCATACTGGCCCTTCCTCTCTCGGGTCGAGCAGCTGGTCCAGGTACAGGATGCGAGCCTTATAGGCCGGTCGTGTGCTGGTCATGGGGCGGCGCGTCTAACGGCGCTGAGCCGGTCAGAAATTATCTCAGGATAAAATCCGTCGTCTGGCGGCCCTGATTTTCCTCATAAATCGGAGAACAAGGATGGACTGGACCCCCGTGGCCCAGGCGGCTGCTGGTGTGCTGGCGCTCGCCATCACCACGGCCGGCGGCCTGCTTATCCCGCTGGCCCGCGCCTGGCTGAAGGAGAAGATCCTGGCCAGCCAAAACGCCCGTCTGGCGGCTGCGGCCGAGACCGTGGCAGCCGAGCTGGAACGCGGCCTGATCCTCACCATGGACCAGGCCGTGGTGAACCTCCAGAACCGCCTGCCGGACACGATCGAAGACCTCGGTGGCGTCTCGGCTGACGTCCTGCGCGCCCTGATCACCAAGGGCCGGGAGAAGCTGGCGGCGGCCAAGGTCAGGCCCGCTAGCGCCGCGTGACCGGCATCCTCGTCCGCTGGGGCGCCGTCGCGCTGACCGTCCTCGGTCTGACGACGTGGGCGATCTGGGAGCGCGGCGAACGGGCGTGGGCCCAAGCCGACGCAGCTTCGGCCCGGATAGCCCTGGCTGCGAACGAGAAGGCCCTGGCCGAGCTGAAGGCCAACGCCGCGCGCAACGAGGAAGCCCTGCGCGCGGACGCCCAGGCCGCCCGCGAGCGCGCCGATGCCATCGCCGCCACCAGGAAGGTCATCTATGCGAGCCCGCCCTCTACGGCGTGCAGCACCAGCCCTGCTGTTGCTGCTGCTGTCCGCAGCTTGCGCCGCGCCCGTGACGCAGGTGCGGGTGCAGCCTCTCTCCCTGCCGGCCGGCCTGCTGGCCTGCCTGCCGCAGCCGGAACCCCCGCCCGATAGCGCCGACGACGCGGACCTCGCGAGTTGGGTGCTCGACCTCGCCGAGGCCGGGGCGGACTGCCGCGCGAAGCTCGATCGCGTGCGCGACCTGGTCGCGGCTCAGGCCGCGCCGACCAACCCTGACCACGTGATGGAGACAATGGAATGACCACTCCCCAGCTTCCCGACCTCGACATTTACGACCACTTTTTCGGCTATGCGCGCGGCACGACGGGCGGGGAGGGTGGCCGCATGGTCACCTGCAAGACGGCCGCCGAGGTGAATGCCCTGCTGAAGGACAAGCCGGCGGACGAGCCGGTCATCGTCTATCTGCCCGGCGCCATCTCCGCCGGCGGCGCGGACGAGATCGAGATCAAGGACACGACCAACGTCACGATCATGGGCGACGGCGCTTCCAAGACTATGGAAGGCTTCGGCGTGAAGATGATGCGCGCGAAGAACATCATCCTCTTCAACCTCTCCATCGGCAAAGTAAACCTCGGGCCGAAGGATGCCATCGGCATGGAGACCGATTGCGAGCGCATCGTCGCGCTACACTGCGACCTCTACGGCGATATGGCGAAGAGCAAAGACTACTATGACGGCTGCTTTGACGGTAAGCGCGGCACCGAGAAATATGCCATCGTCCTCTGCAACACCCACGACCATCACAAGGCCTGGTTGCAAGGGTATTCTGATTCGGACGTCACGCCAGATGCCAAGCGCGAGTTCACCGCGGCGCTGAACTTGGTGAAGAACGTCGGCTCGCGCTGCCCCTCCGTCCGCTACGGCGTGGCCCATGTCTGGGGCAACGTCTTTGAGGACGTCGAGACCAGCGTGGTGAATGCTCGCATGGGGGCTGAGATCGCGGTGGAGAAGAATACCTTCATCCGCTGCAAGAACCCCGTCATGGGCGACATGAGCAAGACGGTCGGGAAGTGGAACCTGATCGACAACCTCATGCAGGACTGCACCTGGGGCAAGGACGAGAACGGCCAGGACAGCGACAACGCGCAGGATGGCAAGTCCACGACGGACTACTACCCGCCCTATCGCATGCCCAACTGGACCCGCGAGCAGTGCGCCGCCTTCGCGCGCGAGTTCGCCGGCCTGCTTCCGCCCGGCAAGGCGGTGACGATGCCCGACGCCTCAGACCAGCCCATCCCCGAGCAGCCGCAGCAGCCGGTGGAAGAGCAGCCCGATCCGGTGGAGCAGCCCAGCGACCCCGAGACGCCGGCCGAGCCTGAGCAGCCCGAGACGGAGCAGCCTGTCGACGCCGGGGAGTTGCTCGACCGGGCCGTGGCATCCCTCCAGGCCCTGCGCCCGTTCCTGACGCCCGCACCGGGCGAGCAGGACCAAGCCCCGGCGGGTGGTGACGCCGATATTCTGGTCACCTTCGACGCCCTCGCCGCTGCCGTGGAGCAGGCGCCGGACAGCAAGAACGGGAACAAGAAGGAGGTCCTCTCCTACCTGAAGCGCGGCCGCGAGCAGGCGGTGAAGATGCTGGGCGGCGGCTGATGACCCCGGCCCTTCTTCTGCGCCTCACGGTCAACCCGACGCTGTCCTGGCTGGAGGAAATGGGGGTGCGGTCAGACGACCGCGCCCGCGTCATGCTGCTTGCCATCGCCGGCCAGGAGAGCGGCTTCACCGCCCGTGTCCAGGCCAACAACGGGCCAGCGCATTCCTTCTGGCAGGGCGAGAAGGGCGGGGGGATGGTGACGGGTTGCCTGACCCATGAGCGGCTCCGACCCCTCATGCTGGGCATCTGCAAGGAGCTGGTGGTGCCGCCGAACACAGGTGACGTGTGGCAGGCGATCACCTGGAACGACCACCTGGCCTGCGCGGCCGCGCGCCTGCTGCTGTGGTCGGATCCGCTGCCGCTGCCAGCGGTGGATCGGCCGGAGCTGGGCTGGGCGCTCTATCTCAGGACCTGGCGCCCGGGAAAGCCGCACTCGGAGAGGTGGGCCAAGCTCTGGAGTGCGGCAGTGGCGGCGGTGGCGGGTGCGGGGGCGTCGTTCAGCACCAACACCCTGGGCAGGGCCATAGCGCCCGAAATAACCTGATCGTGTCTCTTCCGGTTCGAACCTTTGTCATAGGCTTGCTAAAGGTTGCCCGTGGCGGGCCTGGAGGTAGGCCCCGCAAGCCTGTCCCCTTGGGGTTGCTCCCCTGCACGACACGACCACGGCAGCCTCATCGCCCTTTGGGCTGCGAATGTCGAATTCATCAGCGCAGTGGCGGGGGACCCGGTGTGCGCTTGCGGAACCCAGTAGCTTGGAGCCTGCTCGATGCCGCGCAGGTCGGGATTTATTAGGCTGGACCGAGCGGGGTTCCCCAAGGCTAGTCGGAAAATGAGTGATAACCCCAACGATCCACCAGGATGGTTCCAGGAAGCGAAGGGCGTCTGGACCAAGCTGTAGCTTGGCCGGGGCACTGGACTTGAATTGCGCCTCCGCATTTGGGCGGATCCTACGCTTCCAATCCAGCCGTGGACCTGGGAGGTCGTAGAGAGTTCCGAGGACGCACCGACCGAATTCGAAGTGGAGGTGGGTGGCGCCGAAAGCCGGGACGCGGCCGCGGAGGCCGCCATCGCGCGGACGGCAGCCTATCTGGAGAAGGGGGAGTGAGTGGGGCGTGGGAGTCCATCGTGGAGAGGGGGGGCGGGAGTTCGGTAGCGTGATCGCTTCGCTCAACAGAGCTCTAGCCCGAAGGCGCCTCACGCAGGCGTGAAGTCTCTCTGGAAATGCACGTGACGGTTGTGTAAAAGCGCAATGCTCCGGCCCTGATGGAGGCCGGAAAAGACTGTCGGCAGAGCGGTAGTCTTGCCGGCCGAGCTTGACCTTGCCGTAGCAACCAGGGGCAGAGAAATGCTCGAACGCTCTCTTGAGCGAGCACACATTGAGATGGCGGAGGCTGAAGCGCGAGTAGCTCGTCAAAAGCGCTTGCTGTTCGAGTTGATACGTGCTGGCGCTTCTGAAACCGACGCTGCCCGGCGAGCCCGGGAACTCTTGGAGGTCATGGAGCGGGCTCTCACCGCTTCGCGTGAGCGCGTCCAGGTGGAGCAGAAGTGGCTCGGGCAGTAACCGCATCGGAGGGACATCCCCGGAAAAAGCGGGATGGCGCGCATTCCGGAATGAACGGAACGTGTCTATGAGGCGCTGAGGTTTAACGTAAGTTAAGTGCGGAAGCTGTGGCGGGCCTGGAGGCAGGCTCCGCAAGCCTGTCCCCTTGGGGTTGCTCCCCTGTACGACACGGCCACGGCGGCCGCCTCAGCAACGGCTGAGCGCGAACCGTGGATGGTCCAAGGAGCCGCCCGTGACGCCGGAACAATGTCGCCGAGCGAGAGAACTGCTTGATTGGAAGCCGGAGCGGCTAGCTGCGCAGTCGTCAGTCAGTGGTTCGTCGGTAAGAAGGTTCGAAGGCCGCCGCGGGTTAATGCGTCCGTCTACGATCGCCGCCATCCGCGCCGCTTTGGAAGCCGCGGGAGTGATCTTCGGCGAAGAGGCGACCGAAGGCCCCGGCGTGTGCCGGCGGGAGGCTGTCCTGTCGGAAGCCCCTTGTGGGTAGGAGAGAGGTGGCGCTTGCGGATGCAAGGCGCCGGTTGCAGAAAGCAGAAGCCCGCTCGGCTGAGTTAGAACGGCAACTCCAGTCTGTGGACTGGGGCATCGTTTCAGTCGAGAGCGCCTCGTCTCTTCTTTTGCTTAAGAGCCCCCGAGGTGCTCTCGCGATGTCGCGGGAGCACTGCGACATGTTGGAAGAGGAGGGCGCTGAGTGAGCCTGCAGAACCCAGCAGCATAAACCCTGCCGAAAGCCCCCTAGAGCAGGCAGAACGACACGTCCGCGACGGAGAGGCACGGATGGAGCGGCAGGCCGAGATCGTGGTCCAGCTAATTCGGAATGGTCATGCAGATGTCGCCGAACTGGCGAACGATCTGCTGTAGCTCATGGAGAAGATCCTGGCCCTGGCTCGCGAGCATCTGCGGCTGGCGTAGCAGAATTCTGTGTGATGGTGGCGAGGTCAAAACTTGTCCCGGTGGGCAGGGATAGGGCTGGATGCGCTGACTGACGCGCATTTTGGGCTAGCTCCACGGAACAGAGGCTCTGACGGTGGCGTTAAGGCTACCCGTACTGAGGCCGAGAGCAATGATCCTGGACGAGGCGCGGAAGCTTCGCGAGGAAGCAGCTATGTGTTTGAGGGTGGCGGACCAGATCAGCCTACCTTCAGACCAGGAAATGTTGAAGGACATGGCCCGACGCTGCCTCGAACAGGCTGAGCGCATCGAACACTCTTACAAGGTTCCGGGGCAGGCATCCCCTAAGGAAAGCAGTGGGCCAAGGTGAGACGCCAGAGGCCGGCTCTGGGGTGAACCTGCGGCCGGCGGCGCGGTAGTAGAACGGGGCTGTCCCCCAACTCACGGTTGTGTTATCTCGCGGGCATGGCAACGGAACTATACAGGGACGTACGCCGGGCCCGGCGGGAGGTCCTAATCGCGTGCGCCGTTACTGCGTTGATCGGGTCAGCATTGGCTTTCGCGGCGATATGGCTGTTCGCCCACGTGGTGCCTTAGGACGACCTGGGGCGCTCAGCCAGAGGGATGGACGCGCTACTCCTGCTCCGGGGGGCAAAGCGGGTGAGTGCCCTGCTGTAGCGAGACAACTACGTCCGGCCGGCCAGCGAATGAGGCCAACGCACCCGGAGCAGGCTCTGAAGGCAGCCGATCGAAGATGGAGAGCGCCGCGGGGCATGCGCGCGGTCCAACCCTTGAAAGCTCCTCGATCTGTCGCTTCGTCCGCGTAGCGATGTAGTTCCGGAAGTCCTCGGCCGAGCCGAAGTGCTGGATGCTGAGCTGCTTCGTAGCGCGTATCTCCGGCATATGCGGCGCGAGGGCCACGGGCAGCCGGCCCGGTTCGTTGCAGAACATCGCGATGTTCATCAGGTATGCCCGGAGCAGGCTGACCTTCAGAGCCTCCCTTTCCTCCCGCTGGGCACAGTGGGCCCAAGCCGGGGCTGAGCTAGCCAGGAGGCAGGCGATCAGAATGGCAGCCGGAGCTAGACGTCGCGGCAGCATCGCCGGGTCCTCTGTTCTCACGAAATCGTGGGCGAGTGTAATCGGGCCGTATAGGGCGATCAACCTTGCGGCTTGGCGTCGGAGACAGCCGGGACCGAGGTCCGTCCGCGGGTCAACCTCATCGGTCCGAGGTCGGTCCCAACCAGCTGCGGGGCAGCCCGCAAGAGCTCGTCAGACGCCCGCAAGACGGAGCGCGCTGCGTCTTCAAGGTCCGACCGATAGAAGGCGGGATCGCACCTGAAATATTCGCCGCCTGTTTGCCTGGCCATATGCATCAGGCCTCCCGCTAGCGTATTCAGTGCCTCGGCCTGCGACACGGCGAGCTCCGCGACGATCCCCTTTATGCGTTCAACCTCGCTGGGCTTCTCAATTTCGCTCACCTCTCCTCCTCCGTCATCGCCCTGACCAGCGCCAGAACACGAGCGTGCTGTTCCGGGCTTTGCTTCTTCCACCAAGCCGCCAACTCCGGCGCCAAGGTGCCGCTTCCCTTGGCCAAGGACCGGACGAAGAACATGACCATCTCTCGTTCGTCGGGGCTCAGGCTGTCCCATAGGTCCAGCAGCTCGGCGCGTTCGTTCAGGCTAGGGCGCTGACTGGACGCGCGGGGATGGAGGGTCACCGCCACTCCCCCTCCACGATCGCCTTAACCAGCTTCAACACCAGGCTCCGTCTGTTCGCTGGCAACCGCTCCCAGAGGGCTAGAAGGTTCTGCACCTCCACGACGGCAGGGACGATCCTGGTTTCGATCTCTAGATCGGCGACGGGAGGGCTTGTCATTGCTCCGGCTCTGTTACGGCCCCGGATCAGCGCCATCATTCCCGCCACTTGGCCTCGTCCATCTCCCGTGCCAGGAGCAGCAGTTCCCTCCGGCGGTGTTCCGGCAGGCGCCACCAGTGGCGAAGCAGTTCAAGCACCCCGAGCAGGCCGCCTCTCGGTGGGTGGGCCATCGGTCGGCTCCATGCCGCCATGCGGGCTCGGCGCATTCGTTCCGCCTGGGACGTGCCGGTGTATCCGGTCACCACTACCCCTCCGACATCGCCCTAACCAGCGCCAGCACCACACGCCGCTTCTCCGGCTGCAGGTTCGTCCAGAGAGCCATAATCTGCTCCCCCTCAATTACGACCGAGAGCGGGTCCGGATCTCCTTGAGGCGGGGCTGGCTGAGGCTTGGCCGCATTTGAAGCCTCCTTGTCCAGCATCCTAAGTAGCGCCGAAGCCATAGTCCGCTCCTCGGGTGTCAGCTGTTCCCACATGCCTAGCAGACGCCGAACCTCCTTCAGGATGGCTGCCGTCGTGCTGGATCCAAGCGAGCGAGGAGGCCGGGTCACCCTTGCGCTCGCCGGTTCATTCGCCACGCCACCTGGGCCCGCGCTGGATCGCTTCTGTCCATGCGCGGCGGACCATTATCCGACCTGCTCTAAAGATCAGGTTGCGCGGCGGTCATTGGGAGCCGGAGCCGCCCTGGCCGGATGGGTTCGCGATGCCGGGCTCGCCAGCTTGCGGGTTTGGCGGGCCGCCAGCCGTGCCGCGAGGCGCCGCTGGCACGGCGGTGGCACCGGGCGAGCCGGCGCCGCGGTCGGTGGTCACACCACTGGGATGCTGTGGCGTCGGAGCGGTGGTGACGGCACCTGGTGCATTGGGAGATTGGGCAAGTGCGGGGCCTGCGATCAGGCCGGCGGTGAGGGCAAGGGCGAGACAGGCCTTCATCGTGCATCTCCTAAGCGGGGAGTACCAGCGGGAGGCGAACGCGGCGCTCTATCCGGTGTTGCGCCGAGTAAACCATCTTTAACCGGCTGACTGGTTCTAGGGTTCAGGCTTTAGTTGCTCGCCCTGCGGCCGGGAGCAAAGCGGATGAGAGCCGATCCTCAAAGGGGTGCTCTCTCCTACACGTGTGGCGAGGGCCGCCAGCACCTCCGGGCCAGGCGTCGCAGGCAGTTCAGAGAAGACGGAGAGCCTCTTGGGACAGTCGCCCGGCCCATGCCTCATTAGCTCCTCGATTTGAATTATCGTCAGCCGGGCCATGTAGCTTCGGAAGGCATCATGCGAATGCATGTACTCGATGACCGTTCGTTCGGCGGTTCGGATCTCAGCCCCATGCGGCGCGATGGCTTGGGCGAACCTGTCCGGTTCGCCGCAGAATGTTGCGATGCTCATCAGGTAACTCCGAAGGCCGCAGACGTTGAGGGCGTCCAGTTGGTCCTGCCGTGCACAGGGGGCCTGCGCGATGGCCGAAACAGCGAGCAGAAAGGGCGCCAGAGCAGCGGCCGGAACGAGGCGCCAGAGCGGCATTTCGGTCTCCAGTAAACCTCCGCCCAGAGTGTGAGCGACGGCTATCTGGCACAACGCCGCGCGAGAAACGAGAAGGCCGGCGAGCCTTGAAGCGTTTCAATTCTTGCAACACCCCTCCAGATCGGAGCGCAGCTGCGCGAACCCGACCCCGGAGCGGTTCGAGTGGGGGCAGGTCAAGCGGGCACTGGGCTCGGCGGACCTCGTCTCGTGAACCCCTGGCGCCGGCCGCGTGGGTCGGGGATTGTAAGGGATGAACGAGGCTCCTCTCGAAGACGAAGCCCTCCAGCTTCGGAACCTTTATCTTGGCAGCGACTTCCCAGAGGTCCCATGGCAGGACGCTCCCGAGAGTGAGCGAGCTGCCTGGATCCAGGTGGCGCGCCTTCAGGCCTTGGTAAAGGCTGCCTACGAGGAAGGTGTAAGCTTTGGCCTTTCTGCGTCTGGACCCTTTGGGCCGCGCGATGGGTGGAAGGAAAGCAAAGCCTTCAATACGCTGAATGAAGGTCGCTATGCCTGACCTCCTCCCCGAGCCCACCCGCCACGAGCCGCGTTTCACCGACCAGCAGGGTAAGTTCGGCGGCACGAACTGAGCGGGCCAGCGTTACAGCTTCATGCCCCGTTTTCTCTTCGATATCCATGATGGCGTGCGCCTCACCCGGGACGACGAAGGGTCGGAACTGCCTGACCGGGAAGCGGCAAGGAAAGAAGCTCTCTCAGTCCTTCCCGACATCGCCCGAGACCGATCGCCAGACGGCGACCGGCGTGACTTCATTGTGGACGTGCGGGACGAGACTGGACGGGTGATCTACACCGCGACCCTGTCGCTGGTTGGGAGGTGGATCGACTAGGGCGCCCACCTTCTTCCCAGCCGGCCGAGAGATGCCGAAAATGTGGGGTGACGGGTGTTCCTGGCCGGCACAAGCTCATTGCACTGCGGGATCGTCCGGGGCGCTGCAACGTGTTCTGCCTGCAAGACTGAGCGGCCGGCGGGTGAGGTGTCTCCTCAGCCCCGGCCGCTTTTTTGTGCCTGGGCATTGGAGCTAAGATCCACGGGCCGATGGTCGGTGCCTACATCTAGGCTTAACCGGCTGGGCATGGCGGCTGGTGGGTGAGGAGGCCTATTCCTCATCGCCGGCCGCTTTTTGCGTTTTCAGCCGCCAGTCGGCGCTCATCGCGGATGCTGGTTGGCGGCTTTTCGGCGGATGAAACACGTTACACAAAGCTTCAACTGGAGTGCATTGCGTGCAGCGCACAATCAATCTTAGGTTGAATGCATCCTAAGTCTTCCGATCGAACTAGGCCCCGCCAGGATCATCCGGCGGGGTTCTTTTTATCGTGCCTACGCCAGGCGAAGGCGCCGATTGCCCCAGGACCAGCCTCGCGTGTGGTCCGTGTCGCTCATCAGACGGCCAGTGGAGTGCGGCGGCGTCGGCGGTCCCACCATCACGTGGAAATTCGCCCGGGCTAGGTGGGCCACGATGTGCTGGACCATCCACTCAGCGTCTTCCCGGATCTTCTTCCCGTGCGGCTTGCCGTTCAGGCCGAAGCGCAGGGCGTAGTGCACGGCGCCGGCCAGGTCAGCGGGGTCGGCCGGGGCCAGCTCGTCCGGTGGCGGGGTCATGCGCGCCGATCCTCGGGCCGCGGCACTCGGCCGGTGACCTCGGCGACGGCGCGCGCCTGGGCAAGCAGCATCCTGTGTCCCTCCCGATCCAGGCCATCCTAGATGGAGGCCAACTCGGTGCGGCCCTTCTCGGCCGTGACGGGATCTGGTGGGGAGGGGCGCAGAGTGAGCATCAGGGCGTCACCCCTCTCCTACGTGCACATCGAGGCCGAACGCCTCGGCAATGCCGAGCAGCGCGACAACCTCATCATCGCAGCCGTCCGCGACCTCCGGGGCCCCGTGCCTCCGGAGACTGGCAGCGAAGGCTATCGTGGCCTCGATGTCGCGCTGGATGGCTCGGGTCAGCAAGTAGCGGTGCTGCTCGGTCAGGACGAAGAGGGGAGCTTCGTCGGTCTGAGACGGCACTGACAGGGTCACGCCGCCACCGGCGCGGCCAGATGTCGGGCAAAGGCATCGCGGCAGGCCGCCATAGCGCGAGCTGCATTCTCGGCCGCGCGGCGGGCGGCCTTCTCGGTGCTCTCCACCTCGTCCACGGCCTCCAGCGCGGCCTCGGCGCTCTCGGCGAACCCGTCGCGCATTTCCTCCAGCCAATCCTGGACCTGCTCTGGGTCACCCTGTTCGCGCAGGGTGACCACTACGGCCTCGACCTGTCGGACCATGCGGTCGGGCGTCGCGCCCCGGGCCATGGTCTCCATCAGCCGGGTCATGGCCTGGCGCTGGGGGGAGGGCGGTCGCTTCTGGGCCATCTGAAATCCTCGGTTGCTGCCGGGGAGGGTCGCCGGGGGAGCGCCGGGATTATGGCCGATGTTCCCTCGATGTTCTAGTTCTTCCGCAAGCAGCAGGGGAGGGGAGCCGGCCCAGCGGCATTCCTGCCAGAGAGTACGTGCCCTAACTTAGGGAGTGCTCCCTTGGGCAATCCTCACTCCTGACGCGGAAAACCTAGAACACAGCGGCAACGTGCGGAGGTTTTCTCTTGAGCGCAGCGAAGTAAAACAACGTGTTGGATAGGGTGCACTCCCTTGGTAAGGGAGAGGTCGAGAGTTCAATCCTCTCTGGCAGCACCATCTTTTGTCCACTGAAGACAAAGATCCGGCCGCGAAGCAGTCGCCTGGGCTGGTTTCCTTCATCTCGCTGCTACACCGGAAATGGCGTGCCTGTTCTGTGGCCGCCATCGCTGCTGGGTCCTTCGGTGAAGGACGCCCGATGGCATCCGGACACTTTTCTGGATCTGCTACCGGTTTCTCTACCCGGCCCGGTGCCGGGGCCGCAGCAGCCGGATCGCGACCGCAGCAACGCAAGCCCCACTCGCCCCATGCAGCAGGAGGTAGCCCGGGGAGGACAGGCCATGCCACGCCAGGATCAACAGGAGATCCCCGGCCGGAATCACCAACGTGGCGGCGAGAACGATTCCGATGGCGCGACGGGAGGAGAAGCGGAGCAACCCGAGAAGGTAAAGCCCAAGCGCCAGGTCGCGGAGAGCCAGCGCCCGCACATAATCGAGGCCGCCGGCCTCCTCGGTCGGGATGCCGAACACGGCCGCTCCCAGCTTCGGCGCGAAAAGAAACACCGCCGCGATCAGGAGAAAGATCCCGGCCAGCACCAGGACTGCAGCCGCGCCGGCGCCACGCAGCGCCTCTTCCGGAGAAGCGGCCCGGGTCACCTGCGTCACGCTCTTCGACACTCCCGATAATGACCAATTCGCGAGATCGGTTCCACGCTGCGTGTCCCGTGGTGGCACTGGCTTGATAGGCGAATCACGCGGCCCAAGCTGCTCTGGCGGCAACGGCGCCAGCGGAGGGGGCTCTCTTGGGTCCAAGGACGAACAGCGATATGCCGCCCGATGACGATGAGCGGCGTTGGACTGAGGGCATAGCAATTGCCCTATGGAAGGCGGTTGAGCGCGTCGAGGCGGAAGGCCCTGCGCTGCAAGAACTCTGGGGCGGGTTGCCGGCCGACCATCAGGCCTTTTGGCATGCCCGGGCGAAGGAGGCGGTCAGCGCCTGGCAGGAGTTGCGGGGGCGCGGCTAGGCCCTCATGTCGCCAAAGCCCCGCCCCCGCTTAGGCATCGAACGCTGCGTTACACGGTCCGGCGGCCGGCGACCATGCGGTAGATGGCCAGCACGATAATCGCGCCAACCACCGCGCCGATGAAGCCTGCGCCTTCGCCGGCCCGGTACCAGCCGATCGCCTGGCCGAGATAGGTGGCGACCAGCGCGCCGATGATGCCGAGGATGGTGGTGATGATGAAGCCACCGGGATCGCGGCCGGGCATGAGAAACTTGGCCACGATGCCTGCCAGCAGGCCGATAATGATGGTCCAGATAATGCCCATGGGGCGTGCTCCCGAAAGGTGTGACAAGGGAGCGCCGGGCTTCGTTGAGGGTTTCATACGAAAGGCGGGGGTAACTGACCGGAACGACATGCGGGATATGCCGTGTTGCCGCCGGTCAACAATCTGTCCCGGTGCTCGGGGCATGTGACTCCAGGACGGACGATCAACCGGGAATCGCATCACGAATCTGTCATTGAGGAAGCGTGGATACCTTCATGGGCTGCCGCAGTTACACGCCCGTCGAAACCTACAAAGGAGGTTACGCATGAAGGTACTTCCCATTCTGGCGGCCGTGGCTGCGTCTTTTGGCCTGGCTGCCTGCACGCTGAACACGGCCCCGCAGAATCCGCCCCCGCCGCAGACGGTGGTCACGCCCGCGCCAACCGTCATGACGCCCGCTCCTTCGAGCCCCGCCGTCATCGTGCGTTGATCTGACCCGGCGGGCGGCTTCGCCACCGGGCGGAAGCCGCCTCCTAGGCTGCCAGGGCCGTGGGGGGGGGGGGGGGGGGGCCCCCCCCCCCCCCACGGCCTTTTGCCATATGGCCCATTCCGCCTGTGATGAGTTCCGGCCCGGCCGGCAGGCCGTGATGGGCCGAACCAGCGGGACGAGTGCTCCGGGCTGACCACCACTCCATCGCAATGCTACGCCGGTCCGATGGACAGATTGCCCGAATCCACCATGTGGTCCGCGCTTCGCCCGCCCTTGGCGCATTGCTGAGGCCCCGGCATGACCCGAAACGGCCGACCGGTGCTGGCCTGGGCCCTCTATGATTGGGCCAATAGCGCCTTCCCCACCATCGTCTCCACCTTTGTCATCGCCGCCTATTTCGCGCGGGGTGTTGCGCCGGATCCGGCGACGGGCCAGGCCCAGTGGGGCTGGATGCAGGCGGCGGCAGGGCTCGCCATTGCCATTCTCTCGCCAGTGCTCGGCGCGATCGCGGATGCCGGGGGGCGGCGGCGGCTGATGCTCGCCCTTTTCACCGTGCTTGCGGCGGCGCTGACGGCGCTGGTCTGGTTCGCGCGGCCCGATCCGGCCAACACCCTGTTCCTGCTGGCCTGCGTCGGCGCAGCGACCGTGGCCTACGAGATTGCCACCGTCTTCTACAACGCCATGCTTCCGCAGGTGGCGCCGCCGGAGAAGATCGGGCGGGTATCCGGCCTGGGCTGGGGGCTCGGCTATGCCGGTGGCCTGACCTGCCTCGCCCTCTGCCTCCTGCTGCTGATCAGGCCAGACCCATCGCCGCTCGGGCTGGATCGCGCTTCGGCCGAGCATGTGCGTGCCACCGCGGTGCTGGCCGCTCTGTGGATGATGGTCTTCGCGCTGCCTCTCCTGCTTGCTCTGCCGGACCCGCGCGGCCCGCGTCCTGGCTGGGGTGAGAGTGCAGCGCGCGGCCTGGCCGAGATCGCGGGGCTGCTGCGTGCGCTGCCCCGCGCCCCGCGTCTTGGCCGCTTCTTGCTGGCGCGGCTTTTCTATACCGACGGGCTGAACACGCTCTTTGCCTTCGGCGCCATCTATGCGGCCGGCGCCTTCGGCATGGGCCTCGACCAGATCCTGATTTTTGGCATCGCCATGAACGTCACGGCGGGTCTTGGCGCCGCCGGCTTCGCGCTGGTGGAGGACCGCATCGGTTCCCGCACCACCGTCCTCCTGGCACTGGCCGCCATGGTGGTGCTGGGTGCGGCGCTGCTGCTGGCGGAAAGCGTGACCTGGTTCTGGATCTTCGCCCTGACGCTTGGCCTGTTTTTCGGTCCGGCCCAGGCAGCCAGCCGTGCCTTCATGGCCCGCATCGCGCCGCCCGGGGAACTCGCGGCGCATTTCGGACTGTTCGCCGTGTCCGGCCGGATTACCGGCTTCATCGGCCCCGCCGCGCTGGCGGCCGTGACGGCGGCCACCGGCAGCCAGCGCGCGGGCATGGCAACGATCCTGGTCTTCCTGGCCGTTGGCGCGCTGATCTTCGCGACGGTGCGGGAGGCGGAGCCGGAATAGCGCTGCAATGCCCTGCCGGCATCAATGCGTGGCGGTGCCTTCCGGCAGCCAGGCCCAGGGGCGATGTGCCTGATCAGCCCGGGCAAAGGCATCAATGGCCTCAGCATGGCTGAGGGTCAGATCCACATCGCTCCAGCCGTTCAGCAGCTTGGTCCGCCACACCGGATCGATGCTGAACGCCCAGCGCAGTTCCCCGGCCGAGACGCTGCACGCCTCCAGATCGACCGTGACCTGCTGGCCGCCCGCTTCCAGCCAGGCGAGCAACGCCTCGATGGCGTCCTCCTCCAGCCGTGCCGGCAACAGCCCGTTATTGATGGCGTTGCTGCTGAAGATGTCGCCGAAGCTCGGCGCCAGCACGCAGCGGATGCCGTGATCCACCAGCGCATAGGCCGCCGCTTCCCGCGACGAGCCGCTGCCGAAATTGCGGCGTGCCACCAGGATGCCGCTGCCCGCCCGCTCCGGCCGGTTCAGGGGGAAATCCGGCCGCGGCGCGCCGTCCGGGCCGAAGCGCAGGTCATGCAGCAGGAAATCGCCATAGCCGGCGCTGCGCGGGCGGCTCATGAATCGTGCGGGGATGAGCTGATCCGTGTCCACATTGGCCATGGGCAGCGGACAGGCGGTGGCGGTCAGGATACGGAAGGGTTGCATCAGGCGCGGCCCTCCAGCAGCGGGCGCACATCGGTCAGATGGCCGGTGACCGCCGCGGCGGCGACCATGGCGGGGGACATCAGATGCGTCCGCGCGCCCTTGCCCTGGCGGCCCTTGAAGTTGCGGTTGGTGGTGGAGGCGCAGCGCTCGCCCGCCGCGACGAGATCGCCATTCATGCCGACGCACATGGAGCAGCCGGATTCCGCCCATTCCAGTCCGGCCTCGCGGAAGATGCGGTCCAGCCCTTCTTCCTCCGCCTGGCGCTTCACCGGTGTCGATCCCGGGGAAACAAGGCCGGGCACCCGCGCGCGGCGCCCCGCCAGCACGGCGGCGGCGGCGCGCAGATCCTCGATCCGGCTGTTGGTGCAGGAACCGATGAAGACGCGGTCCACCGGGATGTCGGAGAGCTTCTGCCCGGGGCGCAGGCCCATATAGTCCAGCCCGTCCCGGATCTGCGCGGCGCGCGCGGGATCGGCGGCACGGTCGGGATCGGGCAGGGTGGCGGTGACGGGCAGCGCGTCCTCCGGGCTCACGCCCCAGGTGACGACCGGCACGATCTCGGAGGCGTCCAGTGTCACCTCGCGGTCGAATGCCGCATCGGGATCGCCGGGCAGCTCAAGCCAAGCCTCCGCCGCGCGGTCGAAATCAGCGCCCTTCGGCGCGAAGGAACGGCCGCGCAGGAAATCCAGCGTCGTCGAATCGGGCGCCACCATGCCGCAACGCGCGCCGCATTCGATGGAGAGATTGCACAGCGTCAGCCGCCCCTCCATCGAAAGGACGCGCACGGCGGAACCCGCATATTCCACCGCATGCCCCTGTGCGCCACCGGCGCCGATCCGCGCGATGATAGAGAGCGCCATATCCTTCGCGCCGATCCCGGCGCCAAGCGCGCCTTCCACCGACACGCGCATACGGCGTGGCCGACGCTGCCAGATCGTCTGGGTCATCAGCACATGCGCGACCTCGGAGGCGCCAATGCCGAAGGCGAGGGCACCGAAGGCCCCGTGTGTGGAAGTGTGGCTGTCGCCGCAGACAATGGTCAGCCCCGGCAGGGTCAGGCCCTGTTCAGGCCCCACCACATGCACAATGCCCTGGCCCGGATCGTCCAGCCCGAACAGCCGCAGCCCGTGCTGCGCGGCATTGTCGGAGAGCTGGTCCACCATGCGCCGCAGCGTCTCGTCGGCGATCGGGGCGCCGCGGCCGCGCGTCGGCACATAGTGGTCGGCCACGCCGATATTGAGGTTGGGTCGTGCCACGCCCGCGCGCCGCGCGCGGAGCTGGTTGAAGGCATGGTGCGAGCCTTCATGGAAGAAATGCCGGTCGATCCACAGCAGGGCCTGCCCATCCTCGCGCGTCAGGATGACGTGCCCGTCCCAGATCTTGTCGAACAGCGTGCGCGGCGCCTGCCCGGCCATCTGCCATTCCTCCCGATACGGCCGGAACGATAAGCGTGGGACAGGCCTGTTGCAATCTTCCTGTTCTATATCCTAGACAGGAAGCTGTCTGATACGATGAACAGGTGGGGCAGGGAGGGGACGGTTGAGCGCGTCGGTCGAACCCTTCAAGGCGCGCCGGATCTATCTCGTACTGCGCGACCGGATCGCGGCTGGCACCCTTCCGGCCGGTGCCCGCCTGCCGGGTGAGCCTGACCTGGCTGCGGAGCACGGTGTGGCTCGCGTGACCATGCGCCGTGCCCTGGACCAGTTGGCGCAGGATGGGCTGGTGGAGCGCCGCCCCGGGGTGGGCACCTTCGTGCGTGGCACATCGGCGTTGCCGCCCACCGTCGTCGACCTCTCCGATGTCCTCTCGCATCTGAAGGAAATGGGACGCCGTACAGAGGTGCGTCTTCTCTCCTTCAGCTACGTCACCCCGCCGCCCGCCGTGGCGGAGACACTGCACCTGCCGCCCGGCGAGGCGGCACAGCGGGCCGTGCGCGTGCGCCGCATGGCCGAGGGCCCTTTCTCTCATCTCACGACCTATGTCCCCGCCCGGATCGGCCGCACCTATTCGGAGGCGGATCTGGCGAGCCAGCCCTTGCTGGTGCTGCTGGAACGCTCCGGCCTGCGCATGGGACGCGCGCGGCAAAGCATTGGCGCGACCCTTGCCGGGCCTGAACTGGCGGAAGCGCTGGAGGTCGAAATCGGCGCGCCGCTGATCGAGCTCACCCGCCTCGTGCAGGATGAACAGGGCCGTCCTGTCGAGCATCTGCGTGCCCTGTACCGTCCCGATCGCTTCTCCTTCGAGATGCATCTCCAGCGCATCGGCGCGGATGGTGACCGCCGTTGGAGCCCTATGGCCCCCAGCGAGGCAATCCCGGCCAGTGAGGAGCAAGAATGAGCATGGCATCCCTGAAGCGGCGCCTCGCCGAACCGCGTGCCGTCACCGCCCCCGGTGTCTATGACGCGCTGACCGCGAGCCTGGCCGAGGCGGCGGGCTTCGAGGCGGCCTATGTCTCCGGCGCCGCCGTCGCTTACACGCGCCTCGGCCGTCCTGATATCGGGCTGGTTTCCATGACCGAGATGGCCGAGACCGTCGCGCTGATCCGCGACCGCGTGTCGCTGCCCCTGGTGGTGGATGCCGATAACGGCCACGGCAACGCGCTGAACGTGCAGCGCACTATCCGCATGTTCGAGCGCGCGGGCGCCACCGCCCTGCAACTCGAGGACCAGACCCTGCCCAAGCGCTGCGGCCATCTGCAGGGCAAGTCGATCGTCCCGGTTGGCGAAATGGTGGGCAAGATCAGGGCCGCCGTCGATGCGCGCGCGAGCGATGAGACGGTGATCATCGCCCGCACGGATGCTGTGGCGACGGATGGCTTCCAGGCCGCGTTGGACCGCGCCGCGCTTTATGCCGAAGCGGGCGCCGACGTGCTCTTCATCGAGGCACCACGTGACCTCGCGCAGATGCAGAAGATCGTCGAGGCCCTGGGCGCAACGCGCCCGTTAATGGCGAATATGGTGGAGGGTGGCGACACGCCCATTTCGACCTCCGCGGAGTTGAGCGAGTTGGGCTTCCGTCTGGTGATTTTCCCAGGTGGCATCGTGCGTGCCATCGCCCATACAGCGCAGGACTATTACCGCTCCCTGGCAGCCAACGGGTCCAACAAGCCCTTTGCCAGCCGCATGTTTGATTTCGGTGCGCTGAATGCACTGATCGGCACGCCGGAGATGCTGGAGCTGGGCCGCCGGTACGAGCATCGGGAAGCTGCGGAGTAGCGCCCAGGCCAAAAGCGATGCGGGCCGGAAGGAACGCCTCTTCCCTGGGCTTCCTCTCCTTCTTCCAGCGACGCTGATCTCCTGATCCGCTCTCGGCCCGCAGCGCCGTCGCGAACAGAAGGATGACTCAGTCGTCCTGCTCCGCATACAGAAGGGCCAGAAGATCCGTCAGCACCTCGTCAGCCTGGTAGAGGCCATAGGCGCGCACGTGATCGGCCAGTTCGCTGATGGCGGAGATGACGTCCGAGTGCGGCCGCCTCGGTCGCCCGGTTGGGGGCGGTGATGGCAGGCCGGGGACGGAAAGACCTCTCTCGGTCATGTCGTCTTCCATGGAACGTGGAGCACAGCGTCTCGGTGAATGCCGAAGACCCGGTCCGGACAGCAGATTAGCGCGCTGAAAACCGGAACGGGAGAGAAAACAACGCATGAGCGCCAGGAAGGACGCAATATTCTCACGCATGTGGAAGCTTGTTCGAAAGAGTGTGGAACTCCTGACATTGGCAATTGCCGTATGGTAGGCTCAGGATGTCACGTCGTGCCGGGAGCGGTGACAGGCCACGCCGTGGCGGCGACGTTCACGCCGAGGTCATAAGCAAGGCGGCCTGGAGGAATGACGCTTTGGAATCCTTGTCTTCCACGCAGTCTGCTGACGCGGATGATGTCCTGGAGCACGCCGTGACGGAGGCGTTGGACCGAATCCTGTCTCGTATGCCGGCCGAGATGCGGGCGGCTGCGTTGCGGTCCCTGCGCATGGAGCTGGAACGTTGCCTGGCCGAGGCGCCCATCAGCGGTTCGCCGCTGGATGCTGTCCGGGTGCGTGCCCGTCTCTCCGCTGCGGTGGCGGCGTTTGGGCCAAAATAGGCGCCCTCTGATTCTTTAGAAGTTCCTTCGGGAGGTTTTGACAGGGCGCTTGCCATTCGGCGTTCTGGAAAGAACATTTGGCGAACAATGCCCCCCGATTCGGTCCGTTCCGCCCTGCCTCGGATTCGCCTTTGCTCCGGAAGGGGGCAGCGGTGAGGCGGCGTTTCTGTCGGCCGCCCCGGTTGCGGGAAGCCTTTCCGCCCATCCGGCCCGCGCCGGAGCAGCGGGCTGAATTCTTCAATTCCACGGGGAACCCCACGGGCACCCGGATCCTCGCCCTGCACCTGCCTGGGCTCGCGACGGAGATCCTGCGCGTTCCCGGTCCCGTCCTGACCTGGCGCATGGAGAGAAACCGCCGGGTAGTGGCCGCGGCTGATATACAGGCCATGGCCCTGGGGGTGCGGCCCGGCCAGGCCCTGGCGGACGCCCAGGCGCTTGCGCCACAGGTCGCTGTGCATTCCGACGCGCCGGAGACGTCCGCATCGCGCCTTACGGCGCTGGCCCTCTGGGCCCTGCGGCTGGCCCCGCTGGTGGCGCCCGACCCGCCGGACGGGATTCTCGTGAACATCACCGGCACCGGGCACCTGTCCGGCGGCGAGGAGGCCATGATGCGGCGGGTGCTGGCGGGGCTGGCCCGGCTGGGGCACACGGCCTACGCCGCCGTGGCAGGCACGGCTGGCGCTGCCATGGCCCTGGCCCGCTGCGGCGGGTCATTCCCCGTGCCACCGGGTGGCGAGGCGGTAGCCATCGCCACCCTACCCATCAGCGTCCTGCGACTGGAGGCGGAGGTGACGACCGGGCTGCGGCGGCTCGGCCTGCACCAGATTGGCGATCTGCTGGCGCAGCCGCGCGCCCCGCTGGTACGGCGCTTCGGGGCGGGGCTTTCCCTGATGCTGGACCGGGCGACGGGCGATACCGCCGAGCCCTTCCGCAGCATCCGCCCCGTGCCGGAGTGGAGCGTCGCGCTGGATTTCGAGGAGCCGCTCATCACCCGCGCCGCCATTGACGGAGTGGTGGAGCGACTGCTGACGCAGCTCTGTACGCAGCTGGCCAAGGAGGGGCAGGGGCTTCGCCGCCTGGTCCTACGCGCGCACTGCGTGGACGGCGGTGTGCAGGAGGCCGAGACCGGCCTCGGCCTGGCCAGCCGCGACCCGCATCACCTGGCACGGCTGCTCGCCCCGAAGCTGGAGAAATTGGCACCGGGTTTTGGCTTCGACCGCATCGCGCTTCTGGCAGAGCGGATGGAGCCGCTCGCCGCCGCGCAGGCCGGGCTGGTGGAGGAGGATGAGCGGCTCGCGCTCTCGGCCCTGCTGGACCGCGTGGCGCAACGCCTGCCCGCCTGGCGCCTGCGCCCGCGTGAGAGCCACTGGCCCGAGCGCGCGGTGGAGCGGGCCGATCCCCTCTCACCCGCGCCGGTTCCAGAGGGCTGGGCCGCGCGCGACCATCCCTTGCGCCTGCTGCGCCGTCCGGAACGGCTGGAGGCCGTGGCGGTGCTGCCGGATGCGCCACCCTTCCGCATCCGATGGCGGGGCCAATGGGTTCTCGTGCGCGCGGCGGAGGGACCGGAACGGCTGGAGCCGGAATGGTGGCGCGACCGCGCTGATCGTCCGGTACGCGACTACTACCGCGTGGAGATGCCGGATGGCCGCCGCCTCTGGGTCTGCCGTTCCGGCGGCCCCGGATCGCCGCGCTGGTTCCTGCATGGATTGCTTCCGTGACCGTCCATGCCGGACCCGGCTTCGCCGAGTTGGGCGCGATGTCGAACTTCACCTTTCTGGAAGGTGCGTCGCATCCATGGGAACTGGTGCTGGCGGCTCGGTTGCTGGGCCATGCCGCCATCGGCATCGCGGACCGCAATTCCTTCGCTGGCCTGGTGCGCGGCATGGCGGCGGCGGAGGATGAGGAACTGGGTGGGGGCATCCGTTTCGTCCCGGGCTGCCGCGTGGCGCTGGAGGACGGACAGGAATACCTGGTCTGGCCCACGGATCGCGCGGCCTATTCGCGGCTGGCCTCCATGCTCTCGGCCGCGCGGATGGTGGGAGAGAAGGAAGAGTGCCGGATCACCCGTGATGCCCTGATCGCCGCGGCGGAGGGACAGGTGATGGCGATCCTGCCGCCGGATGCGCCGGGTGATGATTTCGCGCGTCGCCTGCGCCGCGATGCCGAGGCGATGCGTCGCATGCTGGCGTTGCCTCTCTTTATTGCCGCGCATCACCGCTTCAGGGGCGATGACCGGCGGCGCTTGCGCGTACTCTCGACCATGGCGGGCTCGGCCCGGGCGGGGCTGCTGGCAGCAGGCGGGGTGCGGATGCATGCGGCGTCACGCCGGCGGTTGGCAGATGTGGTGACGGCGATCCGCCTGGGCGTGACGGTGGACAGGCTGGGCTTCCATGCTGCCGCGAATGCCGAGGCGCATCTGAAGCCACCCGCCGAGATGCTGCGCCTCTTCGCTGGGCATGAGGAGGCGGTGGAGGCGACACTGCGCGTGGCAGAGGCCTGCCGCTTCAGCCTGCGCGACCTTTCCTATGAATATCCGGACGAGATTCTGGAACCCGGCCTGACCGCGCAGGAGACGCTGGCACGACGCGTGGCGGAGGCGGTGCGGGAGAGATGGCCGGAAGGCCCGCCGCCGAAGGTAGCCGCGCAGATCGCCGAGGAGATGGCACTGATTGCGCGCCGGGATTACGCGCCCTATTTCCTGACCGTGCATGAAATCGTGCGCTACGCGCGATCGAAAGGAATACTCTGCCAAGGGCGCGGCTCGGCGGCGAATTCGGCGGTATGCTATGTGCTCCGCATCACCTCTGTCGATCCATCCAAGCATCGGCTTCTCTTCGCCCGCTTTCTCAGCGATGCGAGGGGTGAGCCGCCGGATATCGACATCGATTTCGAGCATGAGCGGCGCGAGGAGGTGATTCAGCACATCTACAAGCGCTATGGCCGCGACCGCGCAGCGCTGACCGCGACGCTGATCCGCTATCGTACCCGAAGCGCGGTGCGGGAGGTGGGGAAGGTTCTGGGGCTGTCGGAGGATATCACCGCGCGATTGGCCAAGGCCTCCTGGCATGACGGCGCGGAGACGCTGCGCGACGTGGCACGCAGCGAGGGGCTGGATCCCGAGGCGGATCCGCGCCTCGGCATGGCAATGGATCTGGCAGATGAACTGCACGGATTTCCGCGCCATCTGGCCACGCATGTCGGCGGGTTCGTCATCACGCGCGGAAAGCTGACAGAACTGGCTGTCGTAACAAAAGCGGCGATGGAGAACCGCCATACCGTCGAATGGGACAAGGACGATATCGGCGATCTTCAGATGCTGAAGGTGGATGTGCTGGGCCTGGGGATGCTCTCCTGCCTCAAGCGCGCCTTCGACCTGCTGCGGCGGTACGAGGGTTTGAACCACGATCTGCAATCAGTGCCGCAGGATGACGCGGACACCTATGCGATGCTGTCGAAAGGCGATTCCCTCGGCGTCTTCCAGGTGGAAAGCCGCGCACAGATGAACATGCTGCCGCGCATGCGGCCCAGCAAATATTATGACCTGGTGATCCAGGTTGCGATCGTGCGGCCGGGCCCGATCCAGGGTGACATGGTCAACCCCTATCTCCAGCGGCGCATGGATCCGGACAAGGTGGAATATGCGAAGCCGGAGCTGAAGGCCGTTCTGGAGAAAACACTCGGAGTGCCGCTTTTCCAGGAACAGGCGATGGAGATGGCGATTGTCGCGGCCGGCTTCACGCCCTCCCGCGCGGATGAGCTGCGCCGCTCCATGGCTTCCTTCAAGCACGATGGAAAGCTCGACACGTTTCGTGGCGAGTTCGTGGGGGGCATGATCGCGCGCGGCTATGCGCCGGACTTCGCGGAACGCTGCTTCCGGCAGATCCAGGGCTTCGGCGGCTATGGATTTCCCGAAAGCCACGCGGCCTCCTTCGCGCAACTCGTCTACATCTCCGCCTGGATCAAGTGCCATCACCCCGCCGTCTTCGCGGCGGCGCTGCTGAACAGCCAACCCATGGGCTTTTACGCGCCGGCACAGATCGTGCGTGACGCGCAGGCGCATGGCGTGACCGTGCGCCCGCCCGATGTGACTGCCAGCGACTGGGATTGCACGCTGGAGCGGGACGGGGCGGGATGGGCGCTGCGGCTGGGGCTGCGTCTCGTCTCAGGCCTGCCAAAGGAGGAGGGGGAGCGCATCCCCGCGCTGCGCCCGGATGTCTCCCCGGCCGCCCTGGTGAAGGCTGGGCTTGGCCGCCGCGCGCTGGATGCCCTGTCGCAGGCCGATGCCTTCCGCGGCCTCGGCCTGGATCGCCGCCGCGCCCTGTGGGAAGCGGCGGCGGTGGAGCGCGCGGCGCCACCCCCGCTGCCCCTCTTCGTCGCGGCTGAGGCCGCCCCGCGCTTGCCCGGGGAAACACGCGGCGAGGAAACGGTACTGGATTACAGCGCCACGGGCCTGACGCTCCGCACGCATCCGGTTGCACTGCTGCGGGATGCATTGCGGCAACTCGGCGCTCGGGACAGCCGCGCGGTGGCGGCAGCGCGCCAGGGGCAGCGTCTTCGCGTGGCGGGGCTGGTGCTCGTGCGGCAGCGGCCGGGCACCGCGAAAGGCATCGTCTTCTTCACGCTGGAGGATGAGTTCGGCACGATGAACCTGGTGCTGCATCCGCAGGTGATCGAAACGAACCGCGCAGCCGTGGTCGCGGCGCGGCTGCTTCTCGTGGAAGGACGGGTGGAGCGGTATGACGGTGGCGCAGTGCCGGTCGTGCATCTCGTCGGCGAGCGGCTGTCGGACCGCTCCGCCCTGCTGGACAGCTTGCACCGGATGGGCGAGGTCCGCGTGCCGACGGCCCGCGCAGACGAAGTGACGCGCGGCACCGACCATCGGCCCGATACGCGCGCTTCCTCCTTCCCGGGCAGCCGCGACTGGCGGTAGGCCGCCAGTGGCGGGAGTTTTCCCGCCACTGGCATGGATCAGCTGGGGTTCACCACCAGGCTTTCGGCCGCCACCGTCACCGTTCCCGCACCGGTCATCGAGACGGGCGCGTTGAGCGGGGAAACGAGCAGTGGATTCCCACCTGAGGCCGCGTCATACAGCCCCACATGCGTCAGCGTGCCGGCAGAGGCGGCGAAGACGAAGCGAAGTGCCTCGGCATTGCGCTGGGCACCGGTGCCCGTGAAGGTCACACGCTGCCGTGCATAGCCAAGGCCCGCCGGCTCTCCCGTCAACCCAGCGGTGGCGCTGCCACCCGTGCCGAGCGCAGCATAGACGGTGGTGGGCAGGCTGGGCCCCCGGCCGCAGACGGCGCGGGCCAGCAGGTTGCGAGCGTAATCGGTCAGGTCGGACATGGGATCTCCTGTCGGGAAGGGGAAAGGTCCGCGGGGCTTGTCAGGCGAAGACGCCAAGGATGAGACGGGACAGCTGCGGCCCCGTCTCCGTCAGCTCCTCGGGTACGGGGCGCAGCACATGCTCGCGCCGGAGCACATAGGCCACCTCGTCAAGCAGGATTGGCCCCACCTGTCCCTCGGGCACGGGCAGGGCCGCGAGCGCGGCATCCATCGCCTCCGCCGGCCCGTGCCAGCGCATGTCGACATATTCGGGCATGGTCTGATCCTCAGAGGGAAGTGGTGAGCGCCTGCAGGGCGGCGTCCGGCAGGCGAGCCCCGTGCAGATCGAGCGGGCCGACTTCGCCGAACATGGCGCGCTGGCCGAATACGTCATTGCCGATGCGCAGACGGTCCATCGGTGGTAGGCCAGCGATCCAGGACACAGCGCCGCCAGCTGCGCAGAATGCGACGCCTGAAGCGTCCCATGCGATAGCGGCCTTGAATGGCACTCCAGGCGTTACCGTCGTCAGGACCGGCGTGTTGGTCGTGGTTCCACCGGTGATCGTAAGGCCACGGACCGTGCTGCCATTCGAGTTGTTCTGGATGGATATCCGGTTATTGCCGTTTCCGGGATCCATCGATAGCAGAGCCTGCACGTCCGCTGCGGCAGCCTGGGGAATCATGAAGGTGCCCACCAGCGTTCCCCGCTGCTGCTGGGCTGCGGTAAGCATGAGGGTCGCCGCATCGGCGGCGCGGCTGGCCGCAGCCAGGCTGCCCGCTGGGGGCAGGATCGGCGTCGATGCGAAGCTTCCCAGTTCGGCCTGCGGCACGGCAAGCCGGATCACCTCGTTGCAGACCGTGCCCTGCGCCACGCTGAGCCGGAGGTTGGGCGTGAGATTCGCCGTCGCCGCCTGGTTCATCGTCGCCGACATGACGAAGCGGGTCATCATGCCTGGCAGCATGATGGTGTCGCCGTAGAAACCGGTACCGTTGACGTCGTTATTCGACGCGTCGCGCGGTCGGATGTTCAATGTCGTGACGTAATTGGTCGCGCTGCCAGACATGAGGGCCAGGAACAGGCTGAAGGCCCAGCTCTGGCCGCTGCTCGCCACGATGCCGGCACTCTCGAAGCTGAGCGTCAGCACCGTGGCGGTTGCCGCCGTGCCGGTGATGGCAAGGTCGATATAGGGCAGGCCGCGCCAGTTGCCCGAGCCCAGGATCGTGCGGGTCAGACCATTCCCCGTGCCGCCGAACCCGGTCATGTAGGTCGGCGAGGCGCCACCCTCGAAGCCCGGGTTCCGGATGGCGTTGGTGCGCGCACCTTCGATGAGCAGGCGCCGTGCAGTGCCGGTATGGCGCGGCACGTCCGGCGCCGTCGATGACCAGGACTGGCCATCTGCGCCCAGGCTCATGGCAGAGGAGGCGCGCTGGAAGCTGGCCGAGGCGAGGAGGCCACCCGGGGAGACCAGGCGCAGCGGCCCACCTTCCAGCGTGTGGATGGCCGGTGTCGTGCCCAGCATCAGGGAGCCCCCGCGCCGGTGAGCTGGCAGAGCTTCGTCGTCCCTCCATCCGGGGAGTAGACGAGGAGGCTGGCCACGCCGCCCGCCCGCAGCTTCGTGTAGCCATCCGGATTGACAAGGGGCGAGGAGAAGCCAGTGAGGGTAACCGTCAGATCCGCCCCGCTGCGGTTTACCACCATGCAGGAGAAGCCGCTGCCGGTGGCCGCCCAATCCAGGGACAGCGTCGTGCCGGCACTGGCCACCAGCATCCGTGCGTTATGGGCGGCGAAGGTCAGCGCCGTGGCTGCGGCGACTCCCACCACCGGTATGGTGCGCTGGGTGAAGCTGTTGTCCACGTAGTTGCGCGTGGCCGCCTGCATGGCGGTGCTCGGGTCGGCCGCCAGGGTCAGCGGGCCGGTCAGCGTCACAGCGCCGGAGGCGGCGATCCGCAGCCGTTCCGCCAAGGTGCCGGCCGAGCGGGTTTCGACGATGATCGCGCCCGATTCCGCACCGGCGGCCACGCCTTCGGCCAGGGCTGCAATCCGGCCGAAGGTGACCTCGGATGAAGCGCTATTGTTGCCATTTGCCTCCAGCACGAAAATCCGGTCATTCGCCGCCGGCGTGGTGGAGAGGCGACGCAGGCGCAGGGTGAGGGGCTGCGTCATCCCCGTGCCGCCGAAGGCGAAGGCGGCGTTCGGGTTCAGTGTGGAATCGCCGGCCAGGGCCAGATCGGTGCCGTTGATGCTGATGGAGGCCGCCGCCGTGTCGCCGCTTCCATGCAGACGCAGCATCGCGCCCGCGCTGGCGTTCCGGCGGTGCAGCGCGACGATGCCGTCGCTGCGTGCCGAGACGCGCGTCTCAATCGCGCCGGCCGAGGAGATGGCCGCCAGTTCCGACTGCCCGCCGATGGAGCGGGCGATGCCGACTGCGGAGGCCATGCGGCTGCCGGAGATCTGCAGCTTCTGCAACGCCGCGCTGCTCTGCCCGGTGAAGCTTGCGGTCTTCAGATCGCAGCCGAGGACCTGCAGGCTGTCCGCGCCGTCGGCCAGGTGGATGGCGCCATAGATGTCGCAGCCCAGAAGTACCAGGCCACCATCCACCAGTTCCACGGAGCGGCCCGCGCCAACAGGCAGCATGACACCCGCGATGGTGTTCTGATCGGCTGCCTGCACATTCACGACCAGCGCGCGGCCCTTGCTGGACCAGAAGCCGCCATACCACTTGTTGCGATTGGCCAGGCCCGAGATTTGCACGCCGATCGTGGTGGGGTCCACGATACCACCATCAAGGCCGCAATTCACGAACTGGCCGGAATGCGTCTGGTCATCCAGGTGCCAGCCAATGTCGTGGCCATATTCGAAGCAGTTGACGAAATTCGGCATATCGGCGTCGTAGATGTGGAAGGCCTTGCCGCGGCGGTGGTTGACCACGGGATCGACTGAGCCGCCGCTGGTATAGGTGCCGGAGAAGGCGCTGCCGGCCAGATCGAGCGTCGTCGTGCCGGGCACGGCGGCCACGGTGAAGCGTCCGTTCGCAGCCGTGACGCCACCCACGCCGCTGACCACCACCACATCGCCCGCCTTCAGCACATGCGCGGTGCTGGTGGTGAGGCGGATGAGGCCGGAGCCGTTATTGGCGCAGCCGCTGACGGTGTAGGTCGTGCCGGTGAAGCTGCGGCTCGTGGTGGCCAGCGGGTGCCAATTGATGCGCTCGTTATGCGCGATGTCGTAGGACTTGCCGAGATAGAGGCCGTTGGTGCAATCCCCGAGCACGTCACGGATGCGCGTGCGGCTGGACCCGTCGCTGCGGATGCCCCAGGCGAAGCCGATGATCAGCAACCCGCGCACGGAAGCATCAGTGGCATTGGTGCTGCTGCTGCCAGTGGTGCCGTCGCCGATGCTGACTGCAGTGCCGGCGAAAGCGGCGGCGGCATCCAGCGCCTGGCGCAGCGTGGCGGGCGTGGTGAAGCCCTTGCGCAGGATGGCCATCTGCTCCAGCGCCGCATTGCGCCGCAGCCGGATGGTGCGGGCGGAATTCAGTAACAGGCAGTAGGGCAGGGCAGCGAAATTGCCGTCCACGCGCCAGCCGCCCGGATCGCTACCGCCCTGGAGCGTGACATTGGCGGGGATCACCAGATCGGCGCTGTCGATGAGGTAGCGGCGCGGGCCGACCAGCACCACGCCACCCCCCGCCGAGGCTGCGGCGTTCAGCGCGGCCTGGATGGCGGCGGTATCGTCGGTCGTGCCATTGCCCACTGCGCCGTAGTCGCGGACATGCAGCGGCCGGTCAGCCATGATGCTGGTGCGGATCTGGCCATAGGTGGTCCGCCGCGTCTCCGCAGCTCCCCCTATCCCCTGCACGAAGGGCGCAATATCGGTGTCGGAGAGGGAGGAGGCGGGCGGAAGATCGCTGATCTTGCTGTCGGGCATCGGCGCGGGCAGCTCCGTTGAGGGGGGGGCGGAAGGCGTTGGGGCGGGGAGGGGGCGCTACAGGATCAGGCGGCCGCCAGCTTCCAGCAGGAGGCTCATCCCGCTCTCGATCAGCAGCGCGAAGGCGGCGAGCACGACGAAGCTGGGAGAGATCTGCACGACCAGCGGATCGGCCTCGTCCTCGACCTTCAGCCGGTAGCCGTTGCCGGGGATGGGGGCGGTGAAGGTCGCGCTGGCGCTGCCTGCGGAAACGGCGGCGCTGGTTGGGCCGAGCACGACGGTGCCCGCCGCATCCAGCACGCTGAATTTGAGGCTGGTGACGGCGCCAGACGCCGCGGCCTGGACGGTGAATGTCTCGCCCTGGTTCACCCCAGCGGGGATCGCGCCAAGGGCGACGCTGCGTGCCACGGCGGTTGCGGTCAGGTCCGCGTCGAAATCGAGCGACCCCGCCCCGGTCAGGCGCAGTGGTGAGGAGGTGGCATCGATGACGATGCCGTTGCCGACCTCCGCGTTGCTGCGCACGGGCAGTATGGCGGTGGCGTCGGCCGCCTGCAGCACGATCATGTGACCCGGCAGCAGGCGGTTGCCGGCCGCGGCGAAATAGCCGGCCGAAAGCACGGTGGCCCGCGTATCGGTGGTCTTGTAGAGCCAGAGGGTGAAGCTGTCCGCCGCGATCAGCGGAAGCAGGTTGCTGGCGATGTAGGGCATGCGGGCATGGCTCCTGCAGAACGGGCGGGGCTGGCGGGTGGAGAGAGGCGGGGCGAACGCGAAAAGCCCCGCACCGGCGGGGCCGGGCGGGGCTTCGGATTCGGGCTGTGGTTTGGCGGCGGGCGCAGCTGGCCCGTTGATGCAGCGGGAGCTACAGGACGGCTACCCTTATGTCAAGAAAGACTTCCTATATTGCACCAGAAAAGATGCCCAGGCTGTGCATCGCCGCCTGCACCATGGCCTCTTCTGCCTTCGGTGATTCCACCACAGGCCGGCAGGGGCTAGGGAACAGGCATGAGATCTTTCCGCTCCCTGCTGCTCGCCCTGACCGCGGCGGCGCTCCTGACCCTGCCCACGGCCGCGCAGGAGCCGGTGCTGAACGTCTATAACTGGACCGACTACATCGATCCCCAGGCGATCGAGGGCTTCCAGCGGGAAACCGGCATCCGTGTGCGCTACGACGTCTTCGACAGCCTGGAGACGCTGGAGGGCAAGCTCTCCGCCGGCCGATCCGGCTATGACGTGATCGTGCCGACCAGTGAGCCGAGCTTCGCCCGCCTGGTGCGAGCGGGGGCGTTGCGCACGCTGGATCGCGGGCAGATCCCGAATTGGGGCAACCAGGATCCGGCGCTGCTGGCGCAGGTGGCGCGAAGCGATCCTGGCAACACACATGGCGCCATCTATCTCTGGGGCACGATCGGCCTGGGGCTTCGGCCTGACCGGATCCGCGCCGTCGCGCCCGATGCACCGCTGGACAGCCTGGACCTGCTGCTGAAGCCGGAGAATGCGAGCCGGATCGCGCGCTGCGGCATCGCCATCATGGACAGCGGCATCGACGTCATTCCTTCCGTGCTGCGCTGGCTGGGCAAGGACCCCAACAGCGCCGACGCCGCCGATATGCGTGCGGCGGAACAGGCGCTCCTGGCCATCCGGCCGCATATGCGCGCCATCATCTCCTCCGCCGCCATCACCGACGCGCTGGCCCAAGGGGAATACTGCGCCGTGCTGACCTATTCCGGCGACGTGGTGCAGGCGCAGACACGCGCACGCGCGGCGGGACGAGACCAGGGCCTGACCTATGTCCAGCCAAAGGAAGGCGCGCAGCTCTGGTTCGACATGCTGGCCATTCCCGCCGATGCGCCGAACCCTGTGGCCGCGCAGAAGTTCATCGACTACATGCTGCGGCCGGAGGTGATCGCGGGCGTGACGAACCAGGTGCGCTATCCCAATGCCGTCCCGGCCTCCCGTCCGCATCTGAGTGCCGAGGTGGCGGCGGACCCGAATGTCTATCCGCCACCCGAGGCCATTGCGCGCAGCTTTGCCGTCTCTGCCCCCGGCCCTGTGGCGGAGCGCGCGCGTTCCCGCTCCTGGTCTCGCTTCAAGGCCGGCCGTTGAGCCCACGTCTTTCCCTGCGCGGCATTACGCGCCGCTTCGGTTCCATGACGGCGCTGGATGGCGTCTCGCTCGATGTGGCGGCGGGCGAGTTCCTGGCGCTGCTCGGGGGCTCGGGTTCCGGCAAGTCCACGCTGCTGCGCGTGGTGGCGGGCTTCGAAGTGCCGGATTCCGGAACCATGTATCTGGACGGCGCCGACCTGGCCGGCGTGCCGCCGCACCGGCGGCCGGTGAACATGATGTTCCAGTCCTACGCGCTGTTCCCGCATATGACCGTGGCGGCGAATATCGGCTACGGCCTGCGGCGCGAGGGACGCCCGCGCGCGGAGATCGCCGACCGCGTCGCCCAGGCCATCGCCATGCTGCGGCTGGAGGGGATGGAATCCCGCCGGCCTCACGCGCTCTCCGGCGGCCAGCGCCAGCGCGTGGCCCTGGCCCGCGCCCTGGTGAAGCGCCCCCGCCTGTTGCTGCTGGACGAGCCGCTCGGCGCCCTCGACGCCAATCTGCGCGAACGAACGGGCTTCGAGCTGCGTGCCATTCAGCGGGAGAGCGGCGCGGCGTTTATCATGGTCACGCATGACCAGGCCGAGGCGCTGGCCCTGGCCGACCGCGTGGCCGTGATGGATCACGGCAGGCTGGTGCAACTGGGCGCCCCGCGGGAGGTCTATGACCGCCCGGCGACCCGCTTCGTCGCCCAGTTCCTTGGCGCCGCGAATGTGCTGGAGGGCACCCGCACCCCAGATGGCGCGCTGGACTGCCCCACCGCGGCCTGCACGCTGCGCGCGGAACTGCCGTTGCCGGAGGGCGCGGCGGCTGTCGCCCTGCGGCCGGAGCGTATCCGGCTCGGCCCCGCCATCGGCGACAACACCGCCGCCGGAACGGTGGAGGAGGCAGCGTTCCGCGGCGAGAGCAGCCTCATCCTCGTGCGCCTGGCCGGCGGCGCCACGCTGCGCGTCTCCCATGCCGAGGAGGACGGAGCCCCGCCCCCACGCGGCGCCGAAGTGCGCCTGAGTTGGGACGCCGACGCGGTCGTGCCGCTGCACGGATGAGGATCGCGCTCCGATTCCTTCCCGGCCTCTGGCTCGCCCTGCTGGTGGCGGTGCCTTTGGTGCTGGTGGGCATCATCGCCCTCTCCTGGCAGGCGGAGGGCGTGCCTCCTTATGCGCCGCCCTGGGCAGGGGAGGGGATCAACCCCGATAATCTCCGCCTGCTGACCGAGGACCCCTATTACCGGGACTCACTCCTTCAATCCCTGGCCGTCGCCGCCCTTACCGCCGCTCTTTGCCTGCTCATCGCCGCCCCGATGGGCATTGCCATCGCCCGCGCCGGCCGGGGGCGGGATGCCTTGCTCGCCGCCGTGCTGCTGCCCTTCTGGACCGGCTTCCTGATCCGCATCGGCGCCTGGATCGGGCTGCTGCGTGACGAGGGCTGGATCAACGGCATCCTTCGTGCCCTCGGATGGACCGATCAGCCGCTACCGCTGCTCTACACGCACGGCGCCATGCTGCTGGGCATGGTTCATGCCTATCTGCCCTTCGCTGTGCTGCCGGTCTTCGCCGCCGCCACCAGGCTGGACCCGGTGCTGGAACAGGCGGCGGCTGATCTCGGCGCCACGCCAGGCCGGGCCTTCATCAGCATCACCCTGCCGCAGCTCTTCCCTGCCCTGGCCGCCGCCTTCCTGCTCGTCTTCATCCCGGCGGCAGGGGAATACGTGATCCCGGAGCTGCTCGGCCCACCCGAGGCAACCCTGGTCGGCCGCGTTCTGTTCCAGGAATTCTTCCAGAACCGCGACTGGCCCGTGGCCTCCGCCCTGGCGGTGGCGCTGCTCGCCCTGCTGATCGGCCCGATCATCCTGTTCCAGCGCCTGGGGCGCGACGCATGACGCCGCGCTGGGTCAGGGCCACGATGTGGGCCGGGATCGCCTTCCTCTGGCTGCCCGTGGCCCTGCTCGTCGCCTATGCCTTCTCGGCGGACCCGGTGCCCTTCCGCTGGGGTGGTTTCTCCTTGCGCTGGTTCTCCGCCCTGGCCGCGAATGAAAGACTGCTGGAGGCCGCCTGGCTTTCCCTTCGCGTCGCCGCCGGTTCCGCCACTCTCTCGGTGCTGCTGGGCGGCACCACCGGTTGGGTGCTGGCCCGCCACGGTCGCTTCGCTGGCCGCGCCGCGCTGGGCGCCCTGGCTGGCGCGCCGCTGGTCCTGCCCGAGGTGGTGACGGGCCTCTCCCTCCTCCTTCTCTTCGTCGCCCTGGAAGGCGCCACCGGCTGGCCCGCCGGCCGGGGCGCCCTGACCGTCCTGCTGGCCCATGCAACCCTTGGCACCGCCTATGTCGCAGTGGTCGTCCAGTCCCGCCTCGCCGCCCGGGACCGGGATCTCGAGGAAGCCGCCCTGGACCTCGGCGCCAGCCCGGCCACGGCCTTTGCCACGGTCACCCTGCCCCTGATGCTCCCGGCCCTGGTTGCCGGCTGGCTCCTGGCCTTCACCCTCTCGCTCGATGATGTGGTGCTGGCCTCGTTCACGTCGGGACCGGCCGGCACCACCCTGCCAGTCGCCCTCTTCTCCATGCTGCGCTTGGGCATGACACCCGAGGTGAACGCCCTGGCGACCCTTTTGCTGGCCGCGGCCGGTCTCGCCCTGGCCCTGATGGGCCTGTTGTTGCGGCGGCGGGACTGAAATGCACATTCCGGCGGTTTCGCCGCGCGCCCAAGGGAGCTAGGTTCCGACCCCTCCGCCAAACCCGGAAGCCCAGGAACGATGTCCCTCACTGCCGAGCGCCTGAACAAGATCTCCCCGTCCCAGACCATCGCCATCTCCACCAAGGCGCGCGAGATGAAGGCGGCGGGGCGGGATATCATCAGCCTCTCGGCCGGCGAGCCGGATTTTCCCACACCGGGCAACATCAAGCAGGCCGCTATCCGCGCGATCGAGGAGGGCCAGACCCTCTACACCGACGTCTCCGGCACGCCCGCGCTGCGCAAGGCCGTGGCCGCCAAGTTCAAGCGTGACAACAATCTCGACTACAAGCCGGAGGAGATCATCGTCTCTACCGGCGGCAAGCAGGTGATCTTCAACGCGATGGTCGCGACGCTCGACAAGGGCGACGAGGTGATCATCCCCGCCCCGTGCTGGGTCTCCTACCCCGACATCGTCTCGCTGGCTGACGGCACGCCGGTGACCATTCCCGCCGGCCCCAACCAGGGCTTCAAGATCACGGCCGAGCAGCTTGAGGCCGCGATCACGCCGAAGACCAAGTGGCTGATGCTCAACAACCCGTGCAATCCCACGGGTGCGGCCTATACGGCCGAGGAGCTGAAGGCGCTGACCGACGTGCTGCTGCGCCACCCGCATGTCTGGATCTTCACCGACGACATCTATGAGAAGCTCGTCTATGGCGGCTTCAACTTCGCGACCGTCGTTGAGGTCGAGCCGCGCCTGCGGGACCGCACCGTGACGATGAACGGCTGCTCCAAGGCCTATGCCATGACCGGCTGGCGCATCGGCTTCGCCGGCGCCCCGGCCGCGCTGACCAAGGCGATGGACAAGCTGCAGAGCCAGTCCACCTCCAACACTTCCTCCATCTCCCAGGCCGCCGCCGTCGAGGCGCTGAACGGCCCGCAGGAGACGGTGGAGGAAATGCGCCAGGCTTTCGAGCGCCGCCGCGACCTCGTCGTCTCCATGCTGAACGAGGCGCCGGGCATCCACTGCAACACGCCGGAAGGCGCCTTCTACGTCTTCCCTTCGGTCCAGGGCTGCCTCGGCAAGACCACGGCCGGCGGCAAGAGGCTGGAGACGGACGAGGATTTCGTCCTGGCGCTGCTGGAGGAAGAGGGCGTCGCCACCGTGCATGGCTCGGCCTTCCTCTTCCCTGGCTATATGCGCATCTCCTACGCGGCCTCTGATGAGTCCCTGAAGGAAGCCTGCGCCCGCATCCAGCGCTTCTGCCAGGGCCTGCACTGAGCCCGGACTGATCGAACCCGGGGCGCGACGCCCCGGGCCTTACGGCGTCAGCCCATGCTGACGCCGTACTGGGCGCAGATCACCACGATCTCCGGCGGTGTCAGCCCATCGGGCGCTGCGCGCCCCGCCCGGTCGAAATGCCGGAACATCTCCAGGCTTTGCAGACCGGGGCGGGACATCACGAGAAAGCGGACCATCTCCGCCGTGTCATTGCGGAACCCGTGGCGCGACCCGGCCGGAAGCTGCGCCGTGGCGCCCTGCCCGATGCGCCGCTCACCGGATGCACCGAACACCGTCAACTCGCCCTCCAGCACGAAAAACACCTCGTCATCCTCCGCATGACGATGGGGCGGCACGAGGAAGCCCGGCGGAATCACATGTTCCCCCAGGAACAACCCGTGCAGGACCGGGTCGGCCTTCATGACCATTCTGGCACCGAACACCTCCAGCACCTCGCCCGCGCCGGCCTCCAGCGTGCCGACATCCTTCTCCGTTGTCTCCAGCATGTGTCCTCCGCTCCTCGATAGGGTCTCTGCCCGGCGCTATCTTCCGGCGTCGTCCCTGGGCCCGGGAGCCGGTCCTTGTGGACATTCCGTTCGCCCTGGTGAACAATGTCACCATGCGGGCCTTTCTGGGCATCGAAGCCTTCATCCGGGTGGTGGAGACGGGCAGCATCACCGCCGCTGCCGAGCGCCTTCAGACCGCCAAATCCTCGGTGAGCGAAACGGTGCGCGCGCTGGAGGAACGGCTTGGCGTGCGGCTGCTGGACCGCAGCACGCGCCGGGTGCAGCCCACCGAGGCCGGGCGCGCCTTCTATCTCCGGTGCCGTCGGCTTTTGCAGGAGGAGGAGGCCGCGCGGCTGGAGGTCCAGGCCTGGCAGCAGGCCCCGTCCGGGCGCCTGCGGATCGCAGCGCCGGAATGCTTCGTCTCCCGCCACCTCATGCCGGGTCTTCCCGCCTTCCTTTTGGCCCATCCGGCGATCGAGATCGAGTTCGTCGAGGCAGCCACATCCGTCAAGCTGGTGGAGAACGGCTTCGATCTTGCAATCCGCGTCACGGAAGCGCCGGCGCCGGGTCTCGTCGTGCGCCGGCTGGCCACCTCGCGCGTCCTCATCGTCGCCTCCCCTGGCTATCTCGCGCAGCAGGGCCTTCCAGCAGTACCGCAGGATGTGGCGCGGCACCGCTGCATCGGCTTCTCTCCGCTTCCCTGGCGGGAGAGCTGGCGCCTGGGGAACGAGGTCGTGGCGGTTCGGCCCGTGCTGCTGACCGACAATGCGGAATCCCTACGCGCCGCCGCCCTGGCCGGCATCGGCCTGGCCGCCCTGCCGGACTGGGCCGTGGCGGACGCGCTCGCCTCCGGCCAGTTGCAGCGCGTGCTACCGGATTGCGAGACGCCCGTGAGCGGCATCTTCGCCGTCTATCCCACGAACCGCCTCATGGCGCCGAAGGTGCGGGCCTTCGTGGATCATGTGGCCATCATGCTGCGCGACCACGGCCTTCCGGCCTGACGGCGGATGCACGGCCAGCCCTGCCAGCCCCCCAGCGGAACGAGCACCGGAGGGCCGCGTGCCCGCAGGGTTGGCACCACTTCCCCCCGGGCCTAGTTTCCGGCCCGAACGACCTGCCACCAATGGAACTGCCCAATGCCCGCCCTCGCCCAGAGGCTGCAGGAGATTTTCGTCTCCGGCTCCACCCGCATGTCCATCCGCGCACGCGAGCTGCGCGAGGCCGGCCACAAGGTCATCAGCCTGACGGTCGGCGAGCCCGACTTCGCCACCCCGCCCCATGCGATTGAGGCCGCACACGAGGCCGCCCTGGCCGGCAAGACCAAATACCCGCCCAATGATGGTTGGCCCGAGCTGAAGGCCGCCGTGCAACGCAAGTTCAAGCGTGAGAACGGCCTGGACTACACGCTGGACGAGATCATTGTCGCCAATGGCGGCAAGCAGATCATCCTCGACGCCATGCTGGCCACCGTGGACAAGGGTGACGAGATCGTCATTCCCACGCCCTTCTGGTCCGCCTATGCGGATATCGGGAAGCTCTCCGGCGGCGTGCCCGTGCTGGTGCCCTGCCCACAGAACAACGGCTTCAAGCTGCGCCCGGAGGATCTGGACGCCGCCATCACCCCGAAGACGAAGTGGGTGGTGCTGAACTTTCCGAACAACCCTTCCGGCGCGGCGCTGACGCGCGAGGAGGTCGCGGCACTGGCCGCGGTGCTGATGCGCCATCCTCATGTCTGGGTGATGTCGGACGAGATGTATGAGCACATCAGCTATGTCGATACCGGCTTCCACAGCATCGCCGCCGTGGAGCCCGGGCTGAAGGACCGCACCCTCACCGTCAGCGGCGCCTCCAAGACCTATGCGATGACGGGCTGGCGCGTCGGCTTCGGCGGCGGCCCGCGTGCGCTGGTCAAGGCGATGACGAATATGCAGAGCCAGACGACGAACGGCATCGCCACCGTGTCCCAGGCCGCGACGATTGCCGCCCTCGACGGCCCGCAGGATCTGGTGGAGGAGCGTCGCCGCATCTATCGCGAGCGCCGCGACCTCGTCGTCTCCATGCTGAACGAGGCGCCGGGCCTACAATGTCACAAGCCCGAGGGCGCCTTCTACGTCTATCCCAGCGTCGCCGGCTGCCTTGGCAGGACCAGCGCCGGCGGCCGGAAGCTGGAGACGGACGAGGACGTCGCCATGGCCCTGCTGGAGGAGAACCATGTCGCCACAGTTTCCGGCACCGCCTACAGCATGAGCCCCTATATCCGCCTCTCCTACGCGACGGATACGGAGACGTTGCGCGAGGCCTGCGCGCGCATCCAGGATTTCTGCCGGGGCCTGAAATGAGCTTCGCCATCCGCCCCGGCACCGACGCCGATGCGGAGGGCTTCATCAAGCTGATCGGCGACGCATGGGCCGAGTACCCCAACTGCATCCTGGACGTGGATGCGGAGGTTCCCGAACTCCGCGCCCTCGCCACCCATTTCGAGAAGGTCGGCGGCGCCCTCTGGGCTGCGGAGCAGAATGGCGAGCTGGTCGGCATGGTGGCCGCCCGCCCCCTGCGCGACGATGATGAGGCCTGGGAAATCGGCCGCATGTATGTGGCGAAGGCCGCGCGCGGCACTGGGCTCGCCCATGCCCTGCTGGACGGCGCCGAGCGTTATGCCGTGGAGCATGGCGCCAAACGCATGATCCTCTGGACCGACACGCGCTTTGAGGCGGCGCATCGCTTCTACGAGAAGCGCGGCTATGTCCGGGCCGGCTCCATCCGCATTCTCGACGACATCTCGAAGTCGCTGGAATTCCGCTATGCCAAGCCCGCGACGGGCGTGGTCGTGGAAGTATTGGACGCTGCTGCCGCGTCCAGCGCGGAGCGGCGCCTGGCGGAGATCCTGGTCGCCTGCGTGGAAGCCGGCGCCTCGGTGAATTACCTGCCACCGCTCTCGCGTGAGGTCGCGCGTGCCTTCTGGCGCGGCGTTTCCGCCGATGTCGCGACAGGTAGCCGGGTTCTCCTGGGCGCCTGGTGCGACGGGCAACTCGCCGGCACCGTCCATCTCGCCCTGGCCGCGCAGCCCAACGCGCCCCATCGCGCCGAGGTCTCGAAGCTGCTGGTCGACCCAGCCTTCCGCCGCCGGGGAATCGGCCGCGCGCTCATGCTGCGGGCCGAGCAGACGGCGCGGGGCATCGGCCGAAAGCTCCTGGTGCTCGACACCGAGGCGGGCAGCGATGGCGAGCGCCTTTACCGTAGCCTCGGCTGGCAGGCGGCCGGCATCATCCCGGGCTATGCCGTGGCTGCCCATGGCAGCCCTGTGGACACGGTGATCTTCTGGAAGCGACCCTGATGATCTCGCCGGACTGGTGCCGCATGATGGCAGCCTACAATGCCGAGATGAACCGGCGGGTCTATGCCGCCGCATCCCGCCTGTCCGACGAGGCACGACGGCAGGAGCGGGGCGCCTTCTTCGGTAGCCTGCACGGCACGCTGAACCACCTGCTCTGGGGCGACATGCAGTGGATGTCGCGCTTCGATGGCGGCGAGAAGCCGCCCGTGGGCGGCGGCCAAGCCAGCAAATCCATGATGGCCGATTTCGAGACCTTGGCCACCAAGCGTATGGAGATGGACGCCCGGATCACCGACTGGGCCGCCCGCCTGACTCCCGAATGGCTGGACGGCGGCCTGACTTGGTACAGCGGTGCCGCCAAGCGTGAGGTGACCAAGCCGCGGGCCCTACTGGTGACGCATTTCTTCAATCACCAGACGCATCACCGCGGTCAGGCCCATGCCCTGATCACCGCCGCCGGCGAGGACACCGGCGACACGGATCTTTTCCTGGTGCTTGACCCGGCCTGACCTATTCAGTCCAGGGCGATGTTCAACTCCTGGACCTTCTGTTTCCAGAAGGCGCTCTCCTCGCGGATGGCGGCGGCGAAGCTGGCGCGCGGCTTTTCCCCTACCACCTCCATCCCGTCCAGACGCATGCGTTCGATGAAGCGCGGCTGGCCCATGGCGCGCTTGGCTGCCGCCTCATAGCGGTCCAGCAGCTCTGGCGGCGTGCCCGTTGGCGCGAAGATGCCGTTCCAGGCGTCGATGGTGATCGCGGGGTATCCCGCCTCCCGGAAGGTCGGCACATTCGGCAGCTGTTCCACCCGCTTCGCCCCTGTCACGGCCAGGGCCCGCAGGCGCCCGTCCCTCACCAGCGGCAGCGCGGGGGTGACGGAGCTGACATTCAGCTCCACGCGCCCGGCGATCGTGTCCAGCAGGCTCGGCCCGGTGCCGCGATAGGCGGCATGCTCCATCCGCACGCCGATCGCCTCGGCAAAGAGGAGTGCGGCGAGGTGATTATTGCTGCCGACGCCGCTGGAGGCATAGGTCATGCTGCCCTGCGGGCGCGACTTCGCGAGCTCCACCAGTTCGGCCAGCGTCGTCACGCCCAGCTCCGGTGGAACCACCAGGACATACTGATAGGTGGCGAGCTGCGCGACCGGCGTCAGCGCCGCCACGAGATCCACACGGTCCCCACGCTGCAGATGCGGATTCACCACGATGTTGGTGTTCACGGCGAAAAGCAGCGTCTGCCCATCCGGCCGTGCCTGCGCCGCCGCCATGGCGCCCACATGCCCGGCCGCACCGCCCCGATTCTCGATAACGATGGCCTGCCCGCCAAGCTCCTGGCTGAACACGCTGGCGAAATCCCGGGCCACGGGATCCGAGGCCCCGCCGGGAGCATAGGGCACTATCAGCGTAATGGGACGCGCGGCACCCTGTGCGCGCCCCGCGCCGGGCCGCGCGGCGGCCAGGATCAGCGGGAGGCCGAGCGCAGCGCGGCGCCTGAGCCCGATTTCTTCCGCTTCCGTCCTGTCTGCCATGGCGTTTCCTCCCTGTTATTTCCGGGCCGCCCGCTTGCCGGGGCGTTGCCAGTCTTCTGGCAGGCGCACCGTGAGCGGGACCCGGCACAACAGGATGAAGATTCGCACAGGGGCGCGAAAGGTCCCGTAAGCGGGCCGGTCAGCCCGTCCCGCTTACGGAAGCGTCAGCTCAGCTACGCTCCAGCAGCTCCACCCGCACATTCTCCGGCCCCTCGATGAAGGCGATCCGGGTGGTCGGGTTCGGGTTGTTCGGCTCCATCACGATCCGCACGCCCTTGCCACGCAGCTCCTCGACAATGGCGTCGATGCCCTTCACCGCCAGTGCCAGATGCTCGATGCCCATGAAGGGGGCGGGGGGCGGTGACGGGGTGTTGGGCGGCACGCGCTCGATGAACAGGTTCAGCCCGCCGAAATCCAGTATCACGCGCAGGCTGTTTGGCCCCTCCAGCCGCCGAACCTGCTTCGCCTCCAGCATTTCGACGAACCAGGCCCCGGTCGCGTCGGGATCGGGGCTGCGGAGATGCACATGGTCGAAGGCGAAGCGGGTCACGGATGTTTCCTCAGCGAAGGACGTTCACTCCGCCACTACCACCCACATAGGGACCGCGCGAGCCCTCACGCTGCTCGCAGGCGGCCAGACCCAGCACGGCCAGGAGCACGACCGCGATGCGGATCATACCGGCTGCCCCCCATGGTTCGGCAGGTCGTTCAGATGGCAACGGCTCTTATGCCCTGGCGCGACCTCCTTCAGCGCCGGGATCTCCGCCCGGCAGCGGTCAAAGGCATGCGGACAGCGCGGGTGGAAATGGCAGCCCGAAGGCGGGTTGAGCGGGGAGGGAATTTCCCCCTGCACCGTCGCGAAGGCCTTCTTGCGCGCCTCGATCCGCGGCACGGCCGCGAGAAGGGACTGGGTATAGGGATGGTTCGCGCGGGCGAAGACCGTCTCGGTCGGTGCCTCCTCCACCACGCGGCCCAGATACATGATCACCACCCGGTCGCTCAGGTGTTCCACCACGCCCAGGTCGTGCGAGATGAAGAGGTAGGTAAGATTCAGCTCCTGCCGGAGCTTCATGAACAGGTTCAGGATCTGCGCCTGGATAGACACGTCCAGCGCGGCGACCGATTCGTCGCAGACCAGGAATTCCGGCTGCACGGCAAGCGCCCGCGCGATGCCGATGCGCTGCCGCTGTCCGCCCGAGAACTGGTGGGGGTAACGGACCTTGAACGCGGGATCGAGCCCCGCGCGGCGCATCTGGTCATCGACATAGGCGCCGAGTTCGGATCGCGTCGTCAGCCCATGGAACAGCGGCGCCTCGCCGATGATCTCCGCGACCTTCAGCCGTGGATTCAGCGATGACATCGGATCCTGGAAGATCATCTGCGCCTGCAGGGTGGCGGCACGGGCTTCCTTCCCGTGCATCCCCGTACGGTCCTTCCCCTTCCAAAGGATGGTTCCGTCCGAGGGGGGCATGATGCCGGCCACCATGCGGCCGAGGGTGGACTTCCCGCAGCCGGATTCGCCGACCAGCCCGACCACCTCGCCGCGGCGGATGGTCAGGTCCACCTTGTCCACGGCATGCACCACCTCATCGCGGAGGGGGGCGCCGAGCTTGGCCAGGATCTTCCCGGCGAAGTCCAGCCGCTTGGCGAAGCGGCGGGAAACGCCCACCACCTCGATGATCTTGTCCGCGCTAGGCCTCGCGGCGGGCGGCACCGCGGCCGGGGCATTCATTGTCACGCTCATGCGGCCACTCCCGCATTCTCAAGATGGGGCCGGAAGCAGCGCGCCTCATGGGCGGGCAGGATCTCGGCCATGGGCGGGGGCTGCCGGCAAACTTCCGCCGCACGCGGGCAGCGGGTCTGGAAGGGGCAGCCCGGCGGCAGGCTCAGCAGGGAAGGGGTCGTGCCCGGGATCTGCCGCAGCGGCTCCCCCCGCTTGTTGCGGCTGGGCACGGAGCCTAGCAGCCCGTGGGTATAGGGGTGCAGCGGATGGTCCAGCACGTCCTCCACCGCTCCGTATTCGGCGATCTCGCCCGCATACATGACGGCGATATCGTCCGCGAGGCCGGCCACGACCGAGAGGTCGTGGGTGATCCAGATGATGGCGGTGCCAGTGGTCGCCGCAAGCTTCTGCACTTCGGCCAGGATCTGCCCCTGGATCGTCACGTCCAGCGCCGTCGTCGGCTCGTCCGCCACGATCAGTTCGGGCTGGTGCAGCAGGGCGATGGCAATGGCCACACGCTGCCGCATACCGCCCGAGAACTGGTGCGGGTAGGCCTTCAGCCGCTCATCCGGGGAAGGGATGCCGACCATGCCCAGCGTATCGCGGGCGCGTTGGCGGGCGTCCTCCCGGCTGATCTTGGTATGGGCCTGCATCGTCTCGATCATCTGCGTGTCGATGCGCAGGACCGGATTCAGCGTCATCATCGGGTCCTGGAAGATCATGGCGATCCGGTTGCCCCGGAGCTGCCGCATCTCTTCCTCGGACGCCTTCACAAGGTCCCGGCCGCCGAACAGGATCTCGCCGCCGGTGATCCGCCCGGGCTCATCGACCAGGCGCATGATGGAGAAGCCGGTCACGGTCTTGCCTGAGCCGGATTCCCCCACCAGCCCGAGCACCTTGCCGCGCCCGACATTGAAGGAGACGTCGTTGACTGCCGGCACCACGCCGGCCCGGGTGAAGAACTTCGTCTGCAGGTTCCGCACCTGCAGGGTGGGGGGCGCCGCCGAGGCGGGGATGCTCGGTTCCACTGTTACTTCTTGAGCCTCGGATTGAGGACGTCGCGCAGATGGTCGCCGACCAGGTTGATCGAGACGATGGTGATCAGCAGCGCGATACCGGGATAGAAGGAAATCCAGTACTTGCCCGAAAGCATGTACTCGTAGCCATTCGCGATCAGCAGCCCCAGCGAGGGTTCCGTGATCGGCACGCCCAGGCCGAGGAAGGAGAGGGTGGCCTCCAGCGCGATGGCGCGGGCGATCTGGATGGTCGCCACCACGATCAGCGGCGGCATGCAGTTCGGCAGCAGGTGGCGGAAGATGATCCGCCGCGTCGGCAGCGCCAGGCACTGGGCGGCCTCGATATACTCCCGCCGCCGCTCCACCAGCGCCGTGCCGCGGACGGTCCGGGCGTAATAGGCCCATTCCACCACGATCAGCGCGATGACGACATTCATGATGCCCTTGCCCAGGAAGGCGAGGATCATCAGGGCCGAAAGGATGGTCGGGAAGGAGAGCTGGAGGTCGACCAGCCGCATGATGAGCGTATCGGTCCGGCCGCCCGCATAGGCCGCGAGCATGCCCAGCGAGGCGCCCACGAAGGCCGCGACGATGGCGGAACCGGCGCCCACGAGCAGACTGATCCGCAGCCCGTACATGATGCCCGAGAGCATGTCGCGCCCCTGGTCATCCGTGCCGAGCCAGTAGGTTATGCTTCCGTCGCCGCTCTGCGACCCCGGTTCCAGCCTACCATCCATGATGTCGAGCTGGGCGAGGTCATAGGGGTTCTGCGGCGCGATCACCGGCGCGAGAATGGCGACCAGCACGATCGCCAGGAAGACGAACAGGGCCCCGAGCGCCAGCTTGCTCTCGGCAAAATCCAGGACAAAGCGGCGCAGCGGCGTCTCGACGCGCGGCGTGGCCTTGGCGGGCGGGGCGGCGGGCGTCGGCCCGGCGGTGGTGGCGCTCATCACTTGCTCTCCAGCCGCACGCGAGGATCAAGCACGGAATAGAGCAGGTCCACGACGAGATTGATGACGATGAACATCAGCACGATGCTCATCAGATACGCAACGATCACGGGCCGATCGAGCACGTTGATGCTGTCGATGATCAGCTTGCCCATGCCTGGCCAGGCGAAGACGCTCTCCGTCACCACCGAGAAGGCGATGGTCGAGCCCAATTCCAGCCCGACCACCGTCACGACGGGGATCAGGATGTTCTTGAACACATGCACGCCGATCACCCGGCGCGGGGAGAGGCCCTTGGCGCGCGCGAACTTCACGAAGTCCATCAGCATGGTCTCCCGTACGCCCGCGCGGGTCAGGCGGATCACCAGGCTGATCTTGAACAGCGCCAGGTTCAGCGCCGGCATTGCCATATGGGCCAGCCCATCCCAGGTCAGGAAGGACCAGCGCATACCCAGCACTTCCACCGTCTCGCCGCGCCCCGTGCTGGGCAGCCAGCCCAGTTGCACCGCGAAAACCATGATGAGCATCAGCCCGACCCAGAAGGTCGGCAGGGAGAAGCCGAGGATGGAGCCGGCCATGATCGTCTTGGCGCCGAGCCCGTTCGGCCGCAGCCCGGCATAGAGGCCCAGAGGCAGCCCGACCAGGATCGCCAGGAAGGTGGCGCCGAAGGCCAGTTCCAGCGTTGCCGGGGCCCGCTGGCCGATCAGCTGCAGCGCCGGCTCGTTGAACACGAAGGACCGGCCGAGATCGCCATGCAACGCCGCGACGAGGAAGGAGAAATACTGCTCCCACAGCGGCTTATCGAGGCCCAGCGCGGCGATCGCCCGCGCACGCTCTGCCTGGTCCGCATCCGGGGAGATCAGGATCTCCACCGGATCGCCAATGGCATAGACGCCGACGAAGACGATGATTGACATCGCCAGCATGACCAGCGCCGCCTGGATCAGCCGGCGCAGAAGGTAAACGCTCATCTCTCGGCTCCTATTGGGCCGGCCGCACGTCCTGCGCGCGTGTCAGCTCATCGGCCCGCGCCTCGTGCTGCAGCCCGCGGCGCATGGCCCAGATGTTCTTCTGGATGTGGATCGGGATGATCCCGACATCATCCATGGCAATGGTGGTTGCCTCGCGCAGAAGCTGCTCGCGCTTGCCGTCATCCAGCGTGCGCAGCGCCTCATCCAGCTTCGCGTCCATCGCCGGGTTGGAATAGCGCCCGCGATTGGAGCCGCCCCAGCCGCGCGGCGGGGTGAAGGTGGCCAGCAGCGAACGCAGCGGGCTGGTCGGCTCGCCGGAGGAGGTACCCCAGCCCACCAGCATCGCGGAAAGCTCCTGCCGTCCCGCGCGCGCCACGAAGGCCGCCCAGGGCTGGCCCTCGACGGAAGTCCGCACGCCGATCCGGGTCCACATCTGCCCGATCGCCTGGATGATCCGGGCGTCGTTCATGTAGCGGTCGTTCGGCCCGCTCAGGGTGATGCGGAAGCCATTGGGATAGCCGGCCTCAGCCAGCAGCTTCTTCGCGCCGTCGAGATCGGCCGGACCCACGCGGCGGTCGGGCAAGGCGCCATAGGCGGTGGGCGGCAGCAGCTGCGTGGAGGGGAGGGAGGCCCCCTCCATCACCCGGTCCGTGATCGCCTGGCGGTCGATCGCCATGGAAAGCGCCCGGCGTACCCGCACATCGCGCAGCGGGTTCCGGCCCAGCGGCTTGCCGTCATTATCGGTGATCAGGGGCGAATCCCCCTCATGCGCGTGGTCCAGCGCCAGGAAGATCAGCCGCAGCCCATTCGCCTCGCTCAGCTGCACGCGGTTGTCGCGGCGCAGCTTGGTGATATCGCTGGTCGGCACCTGGTCGATGAAGTCCACATCCCCCGAGAGCAGCGCCGCCGTGCGGGCCGCGTCATTGGTGATCATGCGGTAGTTCACGCGCTGCCAGGCCGGCTTGGGGCCGAAATAATCCTCGTTGCGCGTGTACTCGATCCGATCGCCGCTGCGGTAGCTGACCATGCGGAACGGGCCAGTGCCAATTGCAAGCTTGCCGGAATTGAAGTCCTCGGTCAGCGGATTGGCGTGCGTCTCGCTGTCCAGCATCTGGATCTGCCCGAGATCGACGGGCAGGAGCGGGTAGGGGCCATTGGTGTGGAAGCGCACCGTCAGCGGGTCCACCACCTCCACGCGCTGGATGGCGCGGGTATAGATCCCGTAGGAGGACGGGCTGTTCGGCACCGTCGGCACCCGGGCGATGGTGAAGGCCACATCCTCGGCCGTGAAGGCATTGCCGTTGTGGAACTTCACGTTGGGACGGAGCTTGAACTCCCAGACATCCTCCGCGACCGGCTTCCAGCTCTCGGCTAGCCGTGGCTGGATGCGAGCCTGGGCGTCGAAGGCGGTCAGGCTGTCGAAAAGCATGTCCGCCACGGCATAGTTCGGCGACAGCGCGTGGTAATGCGGGTCGATCGAGGTGACGGGGGCGCCAACCGCGAGATTGAGTGTTTGCGCCCGGCCAGGCGTGGCCGCGCCAGTCGCCGCGAATGCCGAAAGGGTGGCCGCCAGGGCCACCGACCTCATTGTCTTCATCTAATTCCCCGGATTTCCCGATGGCGCCTTCCCAAAGCGCTTCTAGCAGTCATGCCGAGCTGCCGCTAGTTTGCCACGGACCTGTATTACAATCAGGAGAGCTTCACCTTGACCGCTGCCATTACTCGCCGCCTGTTTGTGTCGGCTCCCGCCGCCATGGCTGCCATCGCCGGCGGCCTCGCCCCCTCTCTTGCGGAGGCCCAGGGCACGCCCGCGCCGGCGGACCGCCCGCTTACCATCGGCATCGGCGGCTCGGTGACCTCGCTGGACCCGCATTTCTACAACGCCGCGCCCAATAACAGCCTGGCGATGCATGTTTTTGACCGGCTCGTGGAGCGCGATGCCGCCAACAAGCCCTATCCCGGCCTTGCCCTGAGCTGGACGCCTGTCAGCGAAACGGTGTGGGAATTCAAGCTGCGCCCTGGCGTGAAGTGGCATGACGGCAAGGACTTCACCGCCGACGACGTGGCCTTCACCATCGAGCGTGTGCCGAATGTCCAGGGCTCACCGGGCGGCTTCGGTGGCTTCATCCGGGCCATCCGTCGTACCGAGGTCGTGGATCCTCTGACGGTGCGTTTCCACACCGCCGCGCCGCACCCGTTGCTGCCGACCGAGCTGGCCGGCGTCGCCGTCATCTCCCGCCATGCGGGCCAGGGCGCCAACCCCGAGGACTACAACTCCCTCAAGGCGGCCATCGGCACCGGCCCCTACAAAGTGGCCTCCTATTCGCCGGGCGATCGGACGGAACTGGTCCGCAACGACGCTTGGTTCGGCCCCAAGCAGCCCTGGAGCCGCGTTTCCTACCGCTTCATCAGCAATGACAGCGGCCGCACCGCTGCCCTGCTGGCCGGGGACGTGGACATGATCGATCAGGTGCCGACCAGCGACCTTGCCAAGCTTCGCCGCGACAACCGCGTGAAGCTGGCCGAGGTGCAGGGTGTCCGCGTGATCTATCTGTTCCCTGACTATTCGCGCGACGGGAACGTGCCCTTCGTCACGGACAACAACGGCCAGCCCCTGCCGAAGAATCCGTTCAAGGACCTCCGGGTCCGCCAGGCACTCTCGATGGCGATCAACCGCGAGGCGATTTGCCGCCAGATCATGGAAGGCACCGCCCAGCCGACGGGCCAATGGCTGCCGCCGGGCTCCTACAGCTACAACCCGGATGTGAAGCCGTCGCCCTACGACCCGAACCGCGCCAAGGCGCTGCTGGCCGAGGCCGGCTATCCCAACGGCTTCAAGCTTACCCTGCACGGCCCGAACGATCGCTACCCGAACGACGCCCGCACGATTCAGGCAGTCGCTCAGATGTGGCAGCGGATCGGCATCCAGACCGAGGTGGAAGCCCTGCCCTGGGCCAGCTTCTCGGTCCGTAACAGCAAGCAGGAATATGCCATCCGCCTGCTCGGCTGGGGCAGCACGACCGGTGAGGCGTCCTATACCCTGGTCAACATCCTCGGGACCTGGAACCCGGCGAAGCGGATGGGTGCCAGCAACAATGGCCGCTACAGCAACCCCGAGCTGGACGCGCTGACCGACCGCGCGGTCGCTACGCTGGACGACAACGAGCGCGAGAAGCTCCTTCAGCAGGCGGTGAAGATGGCCATGGACGACCTCGCCTTCATCCCCCTCCATCAGCTCGTGAATGTCTGGGCGCTGAAGCGCAACCTGAACTACGACGCGCGCGCCGATGAGCGTACGGTCGCGATGGGGGCAAGCCCGGCGGCCTGATCTGAAGGCGGCGCCCCGGTTTTCGGGGCGCCGCCTTCCGCGGCCCCCTAAAACCCTGGAAGCCGGGGGTGGAACGATTACGTCGCCCCGGCTCGCCTACTCCTCGTCGGCCTCGGCCACAGGAAGGATCATTGTTTCCTTCACGGAGGTCAGTGCCACCACCACCTCCGTCCGCTCCACGCCAGGCTGCCCGCGCAGTTCATCTGCCACGAAGCGCTCCAGCGCGGTTAGGTCCGGCAGGCGCAGCTTCAGCATGTAGTTCCAGGGGCCGCTTACCGCGTGGCACTCCAGCACCGCCTCAGCCCGGCGCATCGCCTTGCGGAAGGCGGCATCATCGCGGCCCGGCTTCAGCGCCACCATCACGAAGGCCAGCAGGGCGCAGCCCACGGCGGTCGGGTCCAGCGCAGCGTGCCAGCCGCGGATCGTGCCGCGCTCCTCCAAGCGCTTTACGCGCTCCGCGGTCGCGGAGACGGAGAGGCCGGCCACCTTGGACAGCTCGGCAAGCCCTGCAGCGCCGTCCTGCTGCACGGCGATTAGGATATTGCGGTCGATCTCGTCCATGAGGTGCAGCCTAAAGCCTGATCGGCCCTTGGGGAATCACCGGCACAGCACGTGATGGCGAGAGCGGGACGGCCGGCGACGCCGGCGGCCCCGGATAGCGGGCCCTGTGGCCCGCGGGCCCGGACAGCTTCAGAGAGCCACCGCCGTCCGGGCCAGGCGGCGTTTGCGGTAGAAGCGGCGGAAGAGAAACAGGGCCAGCAGCAGCAGGGCGCCGCCAGCAATGAAGTGGAACAGCCGTTCCGGCCCGATCAGGGCGCCCAGATACCAGCCTGCCACGACGAAGCTGCCGGCCCAGACTCCCGCTGCAATAAAGTTCAGCAAGGCGAAGCGCAGCCGCCCAATCCCGGCGAGCCCGCAGGCTGCAGCGGCCACGTTCCGGATGCCATAAAGAAAGCGGAAGGTGAGGATGAAGAGCGTGCCGTATTGCAGCAGCATGGCCGTGGCCGTGGCCATCTTCGCCTCGGCCTTGGGATAGCGTTTCATGATGCGCGGGCCGTAGCGCCGCCCGAGGGTGAACCAGGTCTGGTCCCCCAGGAAGGAGCCGAGCCAGACAGAACCCATCAGGATCCAGGGGTCGACCGCACCCGTCATGGCCCCCACCGCGGCAGCTGCCAGGACGAAGGTCTCACCCTCGAAGAACGCCCAGAGGGCGGCCAGCAAATAGGCAGCCGCGCCCCAATCAGCCCAGAACTCCGCCACGCAAGCCCCCGGTCTTTTGTGGCATTGTTACCGATGCTCCATCTCCAAGGAAGCAGAATCGACACGCCGTCGCACCGTAGGAGACAGATTCTTTCTAGTCGCTTCCGCAGCACAAAAACGAGAAGGGCGCCTCGCGGCGCCCTTCGGATCAGATGTAGTGCTCGGCCAGAGGTGCGAAGCCGTTGAAGCCCTGGCTGGCATAGGTGGTGACATAAGCCCCCGCCGCCAGGATCTCGATCCGGTCGCCGGACTGGAGCTTGGCCGGCAGCCGGTAGTTCGACTTCTCGTACAAGGTGTCGGTGCTGTCGCAGGTCGGGCCCGCGATCGTCACCGGCCCCTCCTCCGTGCCGTCATGCGGGGTGCGGAAGGCGTATTTGATCGACTCCCCCTCCGTCTCCGCCAGGCCACCGAAGCGCCCGATGTCCAGGTACACCCAGCGCACCGGATCGTCCTTCGCCTTGCGGGAGACAAGCACCACCTCGGAGGACACCACCGCCGCATCGGCCGCGATGAAGCGCCCGGGCTCAATGACGATATCGGGCAGGGCATTGCCGAAATGCTCGGCCATGGCACCCATGATCGCATCGCCGAAAGCGTCGATCTCCGGCACCTCGGCGCGGTAGCGCACGGGGTAGCCGCCGCCGAGATTCACCATGCGAACCTTCACCCCGGCCTCCTTGAGGTCGGTGAAGAGCATGGCAACCTTGGCGATCGCCGCCGCATAGGCCGCTGTGTTGGTCTGCTGGCTGCCGACATGGAAGGAGAGGCCGAAGGCATCGAGCCCCAGCTCCTGCGCGCGGATCATCAGATCGCGCGCCATCTCGACCTCGCAACCGAACTTGCGCGACAGCGGCCACTCGGCACCGTCATTTCCGACGAGGATGCGGCAATAGACGCGCGAGCCCGGCGCGGAGCGCGCCAGCTTCTCCAACTCGCCTTCGGAGTCGAAGGCGAACATGCGCACGCCACGCGCATAGGCGGCCTTGATGGCGCTCTCCTTCTTCACGGTGTTCCCGTAGGAGATGGCCTCGGCCGGAGCGCCGGCATCCAGCACCGCCGAAACCTCCTCCCAGGAGGCCGCGTCGAAGCAGGAGCCGAGACCGACCAGCCGCTCCAGAATCGGGCGCGCCGGGTTGGCCTTCACGGCATAGTAGATGCGGGCGAGGGGCAGCGCGGACTGCAGGCGCCGGTAATTCTCCTCGACGCGATCCACGTCGAGAACCAGGCACGGCGTCGCCGGCTGAACATCGGCCAGGAATTGAGCGATCTTGGGTGTCATCGCACCACCCTCCCCATGCGAAGCGGCAAGGCGTCCGCCTTTGGCGGAGCGGCCCTGCTCAGGTTGACGAACGGTCGAACGAACCAGCGACCAAAGTGAGAGCCTGTCGGCTTGCGCCGGCAGGGGTTGCCAGAACGCTTGACGTCGTTGCGTAACCTTGCGGGCCAGAGGCACGTGCGTACTGCGTCTGCGGCGGCAGATAGCCCCCCTAACCCTGGGGTGCAAGGCCCATCTTGTCCCGGCGCTGATTTTTTTCGTGAGGTGCCGGAAGGGCAGGAAAGCTCCCGGATGAAACCTTTGCCCGCCCGCCGAATCCAGGGCGGAAAGCGGCCTTCACCGGCCGGATTACGGCGCCGACATGGCGGCTGGCGCCCCATAGGCGCGCAGGAAAACCTCCACCGCCTGGTCGATCGCAGCCTGGACCGCATGCTCGTCCGGCACCGGCCCACCCAGAACCGTCCGCAGGTAGAGATCACCCCGCAGGAGACCCATCAGGTGATCGGCCGCGATCTCCGGGGCGGCATCGGCGCGCAGACGGCCCTGGCGCTGCTCTTCCGCCATCCAGCGGGCCAGCCAGGCACGGCCGGTGGCGGGTCCGGCCTCGTAGAAGGCGCGTGCCAGATCCGGGAAGCGTGCGCATTCCGCGATGACGGTGCGGTGGATGGCCATGCTGTCGGGGTGCAGCAGGAACCTCATCCAAAGGCGCCCCACCTCGCGCAGGGCTCCGCCTGTGGAGGGAGCATGTGAGGCCACCTGCTCGGCCTGCGCGGCGATGGCGGTGCAGCCTTCCGCCACGATGGCGCTGAACAGCGCCTCCTTCCCGGTAAAATGGGCATAGAGCGTAGCCTTGGATACCCCGGCCTCGCGGGCCACCGTGTCCATGGAGACGGTCGCATAGCCCCCGGCCAGGAAGAGCCGCTTGGCCGCGGCCAAAATGGCAGCGCGCTTGGGCGAGGCTTCGGCGGAACTGAGGGCAACGGACAAGGCGGAAAACTCCAGTAGGCGGCAGCACATATCTGATACTGAACCGTTCAGTTTTCCATGGACAAATAACGGCAGAGAGACCATCTAATGCCCTAAACTGAACGGTTCAGTTGAGATGAACGCCCGGACTACCCCCGCAGCCGACCCTGAGACCCGCTCCAGCGCGCCTGCCATGCCAAAGCCGTCCCGTTCCCGCTTCCGCCGAATCCTGCCCCTGATCGGCTTTCTGGTCCTGGCCGGCGGTGCTGCCGGCGGCTCCTGGTACTGGCAGGTCGGCCGGTTCCTTGAATCGACTGACGACGCCTATGTCGGCGGCGACATTGCCGTCCTCTCCTCGCGAATCGAGGGCGACGTGGTGCGCATCCTCGTGGCCGATAACCAACTGGTGGAGGCCGGCCAGCCGCTGATCGAGCTGGACCGCCGCGACTGGCAGGCCCGCCGCGACCAGGCCGCCGCCGCGCTGGCAGAGGCCGAGGCGAATATCGGCACACTTGCCGCCCAGCGCGCTCAGGCCGAGGCCCAGGTCGCTTCCGCGGAGGCCCAGATCGCCCAGGCTGAGGCCGACCGCGTTTACGCCGTCGCCAGTGCCGGCCGTGCCGGCTCCCTGGCCCAGGGCGGCTTCGGCACGCGGGAGGCGGTGGATCGCACCCTCGCGGATCGCCAGAAGGCCGAGGCAGCAGTGACCGCCGCCCGGGCCGGCCTTGAGGCTGCCCGCGGCGCCCTTCCGGTGCTGGACGCACAAGCCCGCTCCGCCCTGGCCCGCCGCGACGCCGCGAAGGCGGCTCTGGCCCTGGCCGAGGCTAATCTCGAATACACGGTGATCCGCGCTCCCTTCGCGGGAGTGGCCGGAAACCGCGCCGCCCAGCTCGGTCAGCATGTCCGCTCCGGCCAGAACCTGATCGCCGTCTCCCCCATGGCCGACCGCCTCTATGTCACGGCCAACTTCAAGGAGACGCAGCTCCGCCGCATCCGCGAGGGGCAGCCAGTGGAGCTCTCGGTCGATGCCGGTGGCGTGCTGCACGGCACGGTGCAGAGCCTGGCCCCTGCCACGGGTGCGCAGTTCTCCTTGCTTCCGCCGGAGAACGCGACCGGCAACTTCACCAAGATCGTGCAGCGCGTGCCTGTCCGCGTCGCGGTCGATGCGGGCCAGAACGTGGCCAATCTCCGCCCCGGCCTGTCGGTCGAGGCTGAGGTCGACACGCGCGACGATCCCCATGCTCCGCGTTCCGTCCTGGGCGTTGCCGCGGCGATGCTTCGCGGCCACTGAGGCCACCTCCATGTCCGCCACCGCCAACCCCGCCGCTATTCCGGCCGCTTCCCAGGGCGGAGTGGCGGGCGTGTCCACGAAGCACTTCCTCGGCTTCATGACGATGGTGCTGGGCATGTTCATGGCGATCCTGGATATCCAGATCGTCTCGGCCAGCATCACCGACATCCAGGCAGGCCTCGCCGCCAGCCCGGATGAGGCCTCCTGGGTGCAGACCTCCTACCTGATCGCGGAGATCGTCATGATCCCGCTGTCGGGCTTCCTTTCGCGCCTGCTCTCCACCCGCGTGCTCTTCACCATCTCGGCTGCGGGCTTCACGATCTTCTCGCTCGCCTGCGCCACCGCCACCTCGCTGCCGATGATGATCGTCGCCCGCGCGATGCAGGGTTTCCTCGGCGGTGCGATGATCCCGACGGTCTTCGCCACCGCCTTCCTGCTCTTCAAAGGCCCGAAGCGCGGCTCGGTCAGCGTGCTGATCGGACTTACCGCCACCCTCGCCCCCACCATTGGCCCGACCCTTGGCGGCCTGCTGACCGAGAGCTTCTCCTGGCACTGGCTCTTCCTCATCAACGTGCCCATCGGCGCCTTCATCGCCGTCGTGATCTGGAGCACGATGGATATCGACCAGGGCGATAAAAGCCTGCTCGGGCGCTTTGACTGGACGGGCCTTGTCGCCATGGCCGTCTTCCTCGGCAGCATGGAATATGTGATGGAGGAAGGTCCGCGCTGGGACTGGCTGGACGATCCCACCATCGCGACCTTCGCCGCGGCCTGTGCGGTCTCCGGCATCGTGTTCTTCTGGCGCGCCTTCACGCGCAAGGAGCCGATCGTCGAGCTGCGCGCCTATGCCAATGCGAATTTCGCCTTCGGCAGCGTCTTCGCTTTCCTTGTCGGCATCGGCCTCTATGGCGCGGTCTATCTCGTCCCGCTCTTCCTCGGGCGCATCCGTGGCTACAACTCGCTGCAGATTGGCGAGACGATGTTCGTGACCGGGCTTGCCATGTTCCTGGCGGCACCGGTGGTGGGCCGCCTGGCGCGCGTGCTGGATCCGCGGATCCTGCTCGCCTTTGGTATGGGCACCACAGGGCTCGCCATGTGGATGACCTCGCAGCTCACGGCGCAATCCAGCTTCGGCGAGCTATGGCTGCCGCTGTCGCTGCGCGGTGTCGGCACGATGTTCGCCATGGTGCCGGTGAACCAGGTGGCGCTTGGCACCTTGCCGCCGGCGATGATCAAGAACGCCTCGGGCCTCTACAACCTCATGCGCAATCTCGGCGGCGCCGTGGGTCTGGCCATGATTAACACACTGGTGATCGACCGCTCCGCCGCGCACCGACTTCATCTCTCGGAGGCGACGAACTGGGCGCGTCCCGGCGTATCGCAGGCGGTGGACGGCATCGCCTCGGCCATGTCCGGCCGCCTGGGCGAGGCGGCTGACCACGCGGCCCTGGCCCGCGTCTCCGCCATGATCACGCGGGAAGCATTGATCCTGTCCTATAACGACGTGCTTGTGGTGATCGCCGTGCTTTTCGCCCTCGCGGTGCCGCTGGTGCTTTTCGTGAAGCTGCCGAAGCCCGGGGCAGGGGGCGCGGCGCATTGACGCCGGGCCGGGGCTGCCCGAAGGGGGCGGCCCCAGCCCGGGAGGATGATGTTGGGCGCTGAAACCCTGGCGGCGCTGCGCCGCGGCGATCTGGCCGGAATCCGGGAGCTGCATCTCGGCCATCTCGGCCTGACGGAGTTCCCGTGCGAAATCCTCGCCCTGGCGGATACGCTGGAGGTGCTCGACCTTGGCGGCAACGTCCTGACCGCGCTGCCCCAGGATTTCGGCCGGCTGCGCCGGCTGCGCGTGCTCTTCCTCTCCGGCAACCGCTTCGTCCGCCTGCCGCCGGTGCTGGGTGACTGCCCGATGTTGGGCCAGATCGGCCTCCGAGCCTCAGGCCTGCGCGAGGTTCCGGCCGAGGCCCTGCCGCCCGCGTTGCGCTGGCTGACCTTGACCGACAACCAGATCGAGGCCCTGCCGTCCGCCATTGGTGACCGGCCTGCCTTGCAGAAGCTGATGCTCGCCGGCAACCGCCTGCATCAGCTGCCCGAAAGCCTGGCCGGGGCACCAAATCTCGAACTGCTTCGCCTCTCCGCCAACCGCTTCGAGGCCTTGCCGCCCTGGCTGACAGAATTGCCAGCCCTGGCCTGGATCGCCTGGGCTGGGAATCCGATGGACCGGGAGGCCGGACCGCCCCCCGCCACGCCGGTGGAGTGGCGGGCCCTGGAGCCCGGCCCGATCCTGGGGGAGGGTGCCTCCGGCCGCGTGCAGCGTGCTCTCTGGCATGCCGGCACTGGCGCGGCGCCGCGCCCGGTGGCGCTGAAGCTCTTCAAGGGCACCATGACCAGCGATGGCCTGCCAGAGCGCGAGATGGCCGCCTGCCTGGCCGCGGGCGCGCATCCCCACCTGACCGGCGCACTGGGCCGCCTGCAGGGCCATCCCGAAGGCCTCGACGGCCTGCTCATGCCCCTGCTGCCAGAGGGCTGGCGCGCTCTGGCCGGTCCGCCGAGTGCGGAGAGTTGCTCCCGCGACATCTACGATCCGGCACTGCGCCTCGATCCCGCCACCGCCCTCCGCCTGGCGCGCTGCGCCGGTGTTGCGGCCGCCCATCTGCATGCGCGGGGCCTGCTGCACGGCGATCTCTATGCCCACAACCTGCTATGGGACGGGGCCGGAGGTCATGCGGTGCTCAGTGATTTCGGCGCGGCCTCCTTCCTGCCGGATGGCCGGGCCGGTGAGGCGCTGCAACGGATCGAGATGCGCGCCTGGGGCCTGTTGCTTGGTGAACTGCTCGACCGCTGCAATGGCCTCGGCGGAGACGCCGGCCTGCGGGATCTGCAAGGGCGCTGCACCGCACCAGCCCCAGCGGCGCGACCCTTGATGGCGGAAGCCCTGGAGATGCTCCCACCTCCTCCATGAGGGCCGTCCGGCCCGGACGGGCCTTAGCCGAGCGACGACCCGGCACAGCCATTTTCCTCCTGCGGCGTTGTCGCTGGGCGCCCCACCATGGCCCGAAGGAGGAGATCATCCATGAACGTCGTCAGCCTTGCCCGTTTCCTGGGCTGGTTCAGCATCGGCCTGGGGGCGATGCAGATTCTCGGCGGCCGGACATTGGCCGGCAAGCTGGGGATGCGGGGCCGCACGGGCTTGTTCCGGGCCTTTGGCGTGCGAGAGGTGGCGAATGGCGTCGCCATCCTGTCGAATCCCACCTCCGCCCCGCTGCTCTGGGCCCGCGTCGGCGGCGACGCTCTGGACCTGGCCACCCTGATCGGCACGCCCGCCTTCGGCCCGCGCGAACGGGCCAATGTGAAGCTGGCCATCGCGGCCGTGGCCGGCGTGGCGCTGCTCGACATCCTCTGCGCCACGCGGCTCAGCACGGACAGCGACGCGGAACTGCGTGCGCTGCCGCCTTACTGGGAGGACTGATTCCTAGCGGATCAGCCCGGTCATCGGGCTGGAAGCATCCGCCGCATAGTTCCGCGGCATCCGCCCGGCCAAATAGGCGTGGCGCCCGGCCTCCACCCCAGCCTTCATGGCCCGCGCCATCCGCACGGGATCCCTGGCATGGGCGATGGCCGAATTCAGCAAGACGGCGTCGCAGCCCAGCTCCATGGCCTGGGCCGCCTCGCTGGCCGTGCCGATCCCGGCATCCACCAGCACCGGCACTTTTGCGTTCTCAATGATGGAACGCAGCATGAAGGGGTTGGTGAGGCCCAGGCCGGAGCCGATCGGCGCGCCCAGCGGCATCACCGCCACGCAGCCCATTTCCTCCAGCCGCTTCGCCGCCAGCGGGTCGTCGGCGCAGTAGACCATGACCTGGAACCCGTCCTTGATCAGGGCTTCCGCCGCCTCGAAGGTCGCGGGCATGTCGGGGTAGAGGAAGGGCGGGGGCCCCAGCACCTCCAGCTTCACCAGATTCCAGCCCCCGGCCTCCCGCGCCAGCCGAAGGGTCCGCACCGCGTCCTTCGCCGTGTGGCAGCCGGCAGTGTTGGGCAAGTAGGTGTAGCGGTCCGGCGGCACGAAATCCTGCAGCATCGGCGCCTTGGGGTCCGACAGATTCACCCGCCGAACCGCCACCGTGACCATCTCGGCCCCCGAGGCCTCGATGGCCGCCGCGGTCTCCTCCAGGCTCTTGTACCGCCCGGTCCCAACCACGAGGCGGGAACGGAAGCGGTGCCCCGCCACCTCCCAGGAATCGTCCTGGGCTGTCATCACGCCGTCCATGGCCTCAGCCTCCCCCGATGAAATGCACGATCTCCAGCTGGTCCCCCGGCTGGAGCAGGGTGGTGGCATAGGCGGAGCGCGGTACGATCTCCTCGTTCCGCTCCACCGCCACCTTGCGCGTATCCAGCCCCGACTCCGCCAGGAAATCGGCCAGAGGAAGAGAGGCGGGCAGAGTGCGGGCCTCGCCGTTCACGGTGATGGTGACCGCGCCGGGCGCGGCCATGAGGGTAGGTCCGGACATGGCCCAGCGGATGTGGCACGGGGCGCTGCCGGGTTGAAGGGGCTGCGCTTGCCTGTCCTTCCCGCCAGGGGCATGGATGCCGCCATGAGAACGCGCGTGAAAGTCTGCTGCATCGCCTCGGCCGAGGAAGCGGAGATGGCCGTCGCGGCTGGCGCCGATGCCCTTGGGCTGGTCGGCGCCATGCCTTCTGGCCCAGGTCCGATCCCCGATGATCGTATCGCGGAGATTGCCCGTCTCGTTCCGCCACCGGTCGCCACTTTCCTCCTGACCTCGGAGACGACGGCCGAGGCCATATCGGCCCATATCCGCGCCACCGGTCCCACAGCCGTCCAGGTGGTCTCCCATATCGAACCGGCGGAGGCGGCCCGGCTGGCGGTGCTGGAGCCGCGAGTCCGCCGCGTGCAGGTGGTCCATGTGGAGGGAAGCGATGCGCTGGACCTCGTTCCGCTCTACGCACCCCATGTTCACGCCTTCCTGCTCGATTCCGGCAGGCCGAACGCCACCATCCGGGAACTGGGCGGCACGGGGCGGGTGCATGATTGGGCGGTGAGCGCGGCGTTCGTGCAGGCCAGCCCTGTCCCTGTCTTCCTGGCCGGGGGCCTGACCCCGGATAATGCCGGGGAGGCCATTCGCCGCGTCCGTCCCTACGGCCTGGACCTTTGCTCGGGCGTTCGGACCGAGGGGCGGCTGGACCCGGCGAAGCTCGAGTCCTTCATGCGATCCGTGCGTTCGGCCGACCGCGAGGCGGGTTGACGAGTGGCTCGGGTTTGCGTGCCCACGGGCCCGCATGCTAGCCCGCCCGGCCAGACACCCGGACGCACCCCCCGGGAGGACCGGAACCAAGCCCGTGGAACCCCCGCTGATTGCCGTCCTGAACGGCCCCAACCTCAACCTGCTGGGCACGCGCGAGCCGGAGAAATACGGCACCGCTACCCTGGATGACGTCGAGGCGCTCTGCGCCGAGGCGGCCGAGGAGCTGGGACTGGCGATCGACTTCCGCCAGACCAACCTGGAAGGCGAGTTGATCTCCTGGATTCAGGAAGCCCGCGGCAACGCGGCCGGCATTATCATCAACCCCGCCGGGTATTCGCATACCTCCATCGCCCTGATGGATGCGTTGCTGGCGGTGGACCTGCCGGTGGTCGAGGTCCATATCACCAACATTCACCGGCGGGAGCCTTTCCGGCATCTCTCCTACGTCTCCCGCGCGGCGGTAGGCGTGATCTGCGGCCTGGGGGTCGGGGGTTACGCCCTGGCGCTTCGCGCGATCGCCGGCATTATCGGTCAGGACGACACGCCATGAGCGGCCTTTCCTTCGACCCGGACGCAATTCGCGCCCTGGCCAAGATCCTTCGCGAAACAGATCTCACCGAGATCGAGTTGGTCGAGAACGAGAGCCGCATCCGCGTGGCTCGCACCGTTCCCGTCCAGCAGGTGGTCCAGACCGTGGCCGCGCCGGCTCCGGCCGCTGCCGCGGCTCCTGCTGCCGCCCCGGCCCAGGCCGCGCCGGCCGCCGCCAATGACGAAGTGACCGCTGCCACCCCGGGCGCCGTCACCTCCCCGATGGTGGGGGTCGCCTATCTCTCTCCAGAGCCCGGTGCGGCGCCCTTCGTTACCGTGGGCAGCAAGGTGGCCCAGGGCCAGACCGTGCTGCTGATCGAGGCGATGAAGACCTTCAACCAGATCAAGGCGCCCAAGGCTGGTACGGTCACCCGCATCCTTATCGAGAGCGGCATGCCCGTCGAGTTCGGCGAGCCGCTTATGGTCATCGAGTAGTCGCGTGCCCGCTTTCAACAAAGTCCTGATCGCCAACCGCGGCGAGATCGCGCTCCGTATCCACCGCGCCTGCCAGGAGATGGGCATCCGGACGGTGGCCGTTCATTCCACGGCTGATGACACCGCCATGCATGTCCGGCTGGCCGACGAATCCGTCTGCATCGGCCCGCCGCTGGCGCGCGACAGCTATCTGAACGCCGCGGCGATCCTTTCCGCCGCCACCATCACGGGCGCCGAAGCCATTCATCCCGGCTACGGCTTCCTCTCGGAAAATGCCCGCTTCGCCGAGATGGTGGAGGCCCATGGCCTCGCCTTCATCGGCCCGACGGCGGAGCATATCCGCATCATGGGCGACAAGATCGCCGCCAAGGACGCGATGCGCCGCCTGGGCGTGCCGCTGGTCCCCGGCTCGCCCGGCGCTCTGGCCTCCCTGGAGGAGGCGCGGGAGATCGCGGAGCAGATCAAATACCCCGTGCTGATCAAGGCTGCCGCCGGCGGTGGCGGGCGCGGCATGAAGGTCGCCCGCACGGCGGATGAGCTGGAGGATGCCTGGCGCGTCGCCCGCACCGAGGCCAAGGCCGCCTTCGGCGACGACAGCGTCTATATGGAGAAGTATCTCGACCGCCCCCGGCATATCGAGATGCAGATCCTGGCCGATACCCACGGCAACGTGGTCCATTTCGGCGAGCGTGACTGTTCCCTCCAGCGCCGCCATCAGAAGCTGGTGGAGGAGGCCGGCAGCCCCGTCCTTACCACCGCCGCCCGGGACGCATTGGGCGAAACGGTGACCCAGGCACTGAAGCAACTCGGCTATCGCGGTGCCGGCACGCTGGAATTCCTCTACCAGGACGAGCAGTTCGCCTTCATCGAGATGAACACCCGCTTGCAGGTCGAGCATCCCGTGACGGAAATGGTCTGCGGCGTGGACCTGGTGCGCGAGCAGATCCGCGTCGCTGCCGGGGAGCCGCTCGGCTACGAGCAGAAGGACATCCGCTTCAACGGCCATTCGATCGAGTGCCGCATCACGGCCGAGGATCCGGTCACCTTCGCCCCGTCCCCCGGCCGTGTGACGGCCTATCACGCCCCCGGTGGCCTGGGTGTGCGGGTCGATAGCGCGCTCTATGCCGGCTATGCCGTGCCGCCGCATTACGACAGCCTGGTCGCCAAGCTGATCGTGCACGGATCCAACCGCGCCGAGGCGATTGCCCGTTGCCGCCGGGCGCTGACCGAGATGGTGGTGGACGGCATCCGCACGACCATCCCGCTGCACCAGATCATCATGGATGATCCGGAGTTCCAGGCCGGCGACTACACCATCCACTGGCTGGAGCGCTTCGTCGCGAACCATATGCCGGAGCGGTGAACGGACTGGCCCGGTGCAGCCGGTTGCGCTGCGCCGGGCCGCGCCTATCCTCGGCGCATGTGGTGCTGCCTGAATCCTAGCGATTTCGTGGCCCGGTTGGCTGGATGAGCCGCCGCGCCCTCTCGATCACCCCCGATCTGGTCCTCCGCGCCTACCGCGCCGGCCTGTTTCCGATGGCCGAGAGTCGCGGCTCCGGCCGCCTCTACTGGCTGGACCCGAAGATGCGCGGGGTCCTTCCGCTGGACGGTTTCCACCTGCCGCGCCGCCTGCGGCGTACCGTCCTGTCCGGCCGCTTCGAGGTGACGGCAGATGCTGACTTCCCCGCCATCCTCACCGGCTGCGCCGCTCCTGCCCCGGGGCGCGAGGAGAGCTGGATCAATGCCGAGATCGAGGACCTCTTCAACACCCTGCACCAAATGGGACACGCCCATTCCATTGAGGCGTGGCTAGAGGGAAAGCTGGTCGGCGGCCTCTATGGCGTTCGCATCGGCGCCGCCTTTTTCGGCGAGAGCATGTTCGCCAGGGCGAGTGATGCCTCCAAGGTCGCGTTGGTGCATCTCGTCGCCAGGCTTCGGCGGGGCGGCTTCACCCTGCTCGATACCCAGTTCCTGAACGAACACCTTGCCCGCTTCGGCGCCCTGGAAATTCCCCAGGCTGACTACCGGGCCCGCTTGGCCCTGGCTGTGGACAGCGCCGCCACCTGGCTCCCGGTGCTCTCGCCCGAGGCGCTGTCCGAAGAGGTGGCTGCCTTGCGCGAGACCAGCCGGGACTGAAACATGGAGAGCGCGGCGGCACGGGACGGCGCCTCCGCCGTCTCCGGCCGCTCCAGCGCCTCCAGGAAGGCCTTGGCCCAACCGGTCACTGTGTTCTCCCGCAGCCGGCGCAGCATGGCCGCGTGCCGGTCCCGGCGCTCCTTTAGCGGCATGACCAAGGCAGCATGGATGGCATCCGCCATGCCGCAGGCGTCCAGCGGGTTGACGAGCAGCGCCTCGGGCATGCCTTCGGCCGCTCCGGCGAAGCGGGACAGCACCAGCACGCCGGGATCCTCCGGGTCCTGCGCCGCGACATATTCCTTGGCGACCAGGTTCATCCCATCCCGCAGCGGCGTCACCAGCCCGACCTTTGCCATGCGGTAGTAGCCCGCCAGCGTGTCGCGCGGCACGGCCCGGCCGACATAGCGGACGGGAGTCCAGTCAGCATCCGCATGGTCGCCGTTGATTCGGCCCGCCAGATGCTCGATCTCCCGCTTGAGGTCCTTGTAGGTCTCCACATCCTCGCGCGAACGGGCAGCTACCTGCAGATAGGTCACACGGCTGCGGTGTTCGGGGTAGCGGTCCAGTAGGGCGCCGAAGGCCCGCAAGCGTTCCGGCAGCCCCTTGGTGTAGTCCAGTCGCTCCGCTCCGATCACCAGGGCGCGGTCGCCAAGGCTCGACTTCAGCCGCTGCGCGTCGGCGGCGTCGATGTTGCGCGCGGCTGCTTGCGCGAACTCGTCCGTCGCGATGGCGATGGGGAAGGCCCTGAAGCGGGTACGGCGGCCGCGAAACCGTATCTCGGCGCCCGGCCGTGCCTTCATGCCCGTGCCTTGCGCCATGCAGTCCATCAGCCCGGCAATGTCACGGTGCGTCTGCACGCCCACCAGGTCATAGGCCAGCAGGTCACGGATGACTGTCTCGGCGCCCGGCAATGCCGAGAAAACGGCCCAAGGCGGGAAGGGGATATGGTGGAAGAAGCCGATCCGATGCCGCGACCCCATGGCCCGCAACTCGGCGCCCAGCGGAATCAGCTGGTAGTCATGCACCCAGACCGTGTCATCCGGGCGCAGCAATGGCAGCAGCTTCTCAGCGAAGCGCCGGTTCACCGCGCGGTAGCACTCCGCATGGTCGCGGTCGTAGCTGAGCAGGCCGAGACGGAAATGGAACAGTGGCCAGAGTGCGGAGTTCGCATGCCCGGTATAGAAGCCATTATAGGCCTGCCGGGACAGGTCGATCACGGCATAGTCCACATTGCCGCGCCGCGCGTGCTTCACGACATCCGGGGGATCATCCGAGACCGTCCCGCTCCATCCGAACCACAACCCGCCGCGGCTGGCGAAGGCCTCTTTGAGTGCGACGGCAAGGCCACCCGCCGCGGGGACATCACCCCGCTTCGGAACGGCGACGCGATTCGAAACGACAACCAGGCGTCCCACGATCCCTCCTTCTTCGCCGTCGAGGTGACTATTAATCACCTCGACGAATAACCCAAGTGTAGCCGGGAGCTTGGACGCAAGCCTTATCCTGTACTGGACCCGGCCGGGACAACAGATACTCCGTGGCGCCTCGCCGCGGAATGTGCCTGCCGGTCAGCCTATTCTCCCCTATCTTCGCCTTATCTAAAAACAGTCCAGCCATCGGCTGGTTTCCCTGGGGAACGGAGAGGGCCGGCTCAAGGCCCCGCCGCTTCCGCCGTCATCGAATTAACGACGCGCGACAGCCAAGCTCGAACCAGTGCTGGCCGGCCCGCGAAATCATCGGGGACCCGGAGGCCATAGCCACCGTACTCGGCGCAGGCCGCCATGCCGTCCTCATCCGTGATGTCGTCTCCGATGAAGATCGGGCGCCGGCCGCGGAACGGCGGGGTCGCCATCAGGCGATGCACCGCGCCGCCCTTGTCGGCTCCGGCTGGCCGCAATTCCACCGCCGCATGGGCGGGCACGATGCGGAAGCCCTGCGAATCCTCGTTGATCAGCGACTCCAGCAGGGCCATTGCCTCGGGTCCGGCCTCCGGACGCTGACGGAAGTGCAGGACCAGGCAATGCGTCTTGTGTTCGGCCAGCGCGCCAGGGCGGGCCGCGGCGAACTCATCCGCCGCACGGCGCCATTCCGGTCGCGGCACTGGCAGGGGCGGGGCCCCGGGCAGGGGCGGGTCCAGGACCGCCCCGTGTTCCGCCCCGATCGGCAGCTGCGAAACCCCGGTATAACCCCGCGCAACCGCGAGTCCGCGCCCCGTCACCACCGCCACTGCGCCCCCGAAGGCCGCGTGAAGGCGGGTCAACAGCTCCGGCAGCTCCTTCGGAACCACCACCGCGTCTGGACGCGCCGCGATCTCAAGCAATGTGCCGTCCAGGTCCAGGAAGAAGGCTGCGTCGGGCCCTGGCATGGGCGGTCCGGCCAGGGCAGCGCTCGATTCGGGAACTTCGGTCATTGCGCCTCCTGCCATGTACGGGCCGCGGCGCGGCCGTTTGAATCAGGTCCGTCAACGGCAGCTAAGAATCCGGAGATCGTATACCGGATGCTCTAGCATATGGGCCGCTGGCGCATTGGCCAGCATCCAGCCCTGAAAGACCAATGGCGCATTGGCAGGTGCGAGATCGTCTCGCACCTCGATGAAAGCAGCGGCGTCCGGCACCTCATCTGGCGGGCGAGCGTTGCAAGCGCGCACCGTAACGGTCAGCGAACCGAAGCGGACGGGCTGGTCCACCGTCGCGTTCAGCACCGTGATCCGGGCCGTAACCTTGTCCAGCGCCTGAAGCTGGGCAGTGTTCTTCCGGACCCAGCCGGCCTCTGCGGGCGGCCCTTGGCTTTGCTCAGGGGCCGGGGGGGTGCCCTGGGCCGCCACTGCGCCCGGCACGGCCAACAAAGCGAGCAGAAGGGCAAAACGCTTCATGAAGCGCGCTTCGGGCTCGGCAGCGCGGCCACGAGATCAGTCAGCAAGCGCCGCATCGCCGCCTCGTCCACGCCCATCAGCACGGCGTCCTCGAACGTGTCGCGCAGCACCTGCGCGGCCTCCTCGTGGTTTTCCGCCAGCATCTTCAGCTTCTCCCGACAGGAGATCGGCTGCCCGTCCGCGCCCGGCCAGGTTTCCGGCGGGGAGAGGGGATCTGTCGTCAATGTGTCCCTCCTCCGGCGCCGGCCGGCGCCTCAGCGCCGTCATTCTGTTGGCCCTTGCTCGCCGTCAGCTGCGTCACCGAGAAGATGAAGCGTCCCAGCAGGCTCTCAAGGCTGACGGCGGATTGGGTGATCTTGATCTCGCCGCCATTCGTAAGGCTCCGGTCGCTTCCGCCCGGCACCAGCGCTACATATTTTCCGCCCAGCAGCCCCTCGGAAGTGATCTCGGCGGAGCTGTCATCCGGCACGTGCAGGCTGGAATCGACCTGGAGCGTCAGCACGGCAAGAAAGGATTTGGGGTCGATCCGCTGATCGGTGACGCTGCCCACCTTCACCCCGGCAATCCGCACATCCGCGCCGGGGGCTAGGCCATCGATCCGGTCGAAGCGCGCGGTCAGCTCCAGGCCGCCACGAGCGGCCGGGCGGCCCGAATTAGTAACCGCATAGGCCAGGAACAACACGGCGGCGAGCAACACCACCGCGCCAGCCGCGATTTCCGCGATGCCACGCCCTCTCACGCGCTGCGTTCCGGTCCCAGGAATTCCATCAGGATCCGGGCGTCCAGGCCTCGTAGTCGCCCGCGCTCTGGGCGCGCCGCTGGCCGCCGGCATGGTCATGGCCGCTCGGGCGATAGGCCTGGGGCGTGCCGGTAAGGTTGCGCTGGTGCGGCTTCATCCAGGGCAGGCGCTGGGCAGTGTCCAGCGGCGAGTCCACGGTGAAGTGCAGCCAGCCGTGCCATTCCGGCGGCACGGTCGTCGCCTCAGGCTCGCCGGCATAGACGACCCAGCGGCGCTTACGACCGTAATTCAGGAAGTCGCCGCGGCTCTCGAAGTAGACGTTGCCGTTGGAATCGGTGCCGATCCTGCGGCCGGAGAGGCCGGAGAGCCAGCGCTGCATGGCGGACATAATCGGGGCTCCTGCCGATGCGGGCGGAAGAAAGGAAGCGGGGATATGGCATGGCCGGGCACGGCGCGAAAGGCGGCGGGGGGATGGACAGCTATGCACACCTGATCTTGTGGCCCGAGTCGCGCCGACCCACCAGATGGTGCCTTCACCCCTGGCCGTAGCGCGCCTATGGTTCGCCCATGACGCGCAGCGATGGCACGATCCGAGACACGGTTTGGGAAGGTGTGGCCATGCGCCGCACCCGGGCGGCGGCTGATCCGGATGCGGAGCCGCGTGCGGTCGCATTGCCTGCCGCCTGGGACCAGGCCGCCGCCGAGGCCCTCGCCAGCCTTGCCCCCGGTAATGCTCCTGTGGCCCTGCCGCGCCTCGCTGAGAACTGGATTCGCCGCCTTGCCGCCCGTGGGCGCAAGCTCGGAATCCTCGTCAGCGCCGGCCAAGCGGAGTGGCTGGCGAACGGCCTTCGTTCGCTCCTGCTTTCCCGCCGCGCCGCACCGGGTGCCGGAACCTGGGCGAATGATCCAAAGGCGGAGCCGCGCTTCGTCCTGAACCTGCCGGCCTTTCTGGATGCTGAAGGCGGCTTCGACTCGGCTGGATACGCCGCTGCGGTCCGCCTGGGCGTGACCACGCTGGAAATCCTTGGAAATGCGAAGGCGACTCGGTTGCGCCTGGGCTTCGCGGACTTGGCCGGGCTGCTCGCTGGGCTCCGGCTGGACTATGAATCCGCCGAGGCACAGGCCGTCGCTGCCGCCATCGCGGCTCTGACCCGCGGCACGGCCGAGGCCGCCTCGGGCGATCTCGCTGAGAGCTTCGGCGCCCGGTTGCCCGTCGCGCTGGTCTGGCCCACGCCGCCCGAGTCAGTCCCGGTGCCTGGCCTGGCCGAGGCCGCGCGCGCCGCGCTGGATGCCGCCGCCGCTGCTCCGGGCCTGCGCCACGCCGCACTCTTCGTTCTCTCTCCACCCGACGCGGTCGAGGCTCTGCTCGGCGCCGAGACCGGCGGATTTGCCCCCGCCGCTGCCCCGACTCGGCTCGTTTCGACAGTGGACGGCGGAGTGGTCGAGGTTCCGACCCGCGCGGCCATGCTCGCCGGCGAAGACGCCCCGCGCCTGCTTGCCCCGCGCGGCCCCGAGGCCCGCAATGCCATGGAAGCGGTCCTTCGCCCCTGGCTGCACGCCTCGGCCCCTGCGGCGGCCGCGCCCGCCCAGGCCCCCCGCCCGGCACCGAAGCCCCGCGCGCAGGGCGGCCATGGCCGTGGCGCTGTGTGGAAGGTCACGATCGGCGGCCATCGCGTGACTCTGCGAACCATGGAGGGCGCGGAAGGGCTGGAGGAGATCTCGCTCTCCCTCGCCAAGGACGGCGCCGCCTTCCGGGGCGTGGTGGATGCCCTCTGCCATTCCGTAACCGTTGGCCTCACCTCCGGCGTGAAGCTGGAGGAGTATGTGCAGGCCTTTGCCTATACCCGTTTCGGCCCAGCCGGGGTGGTGGAGGGCGACCCGGCCATCCACCGCGCCTCCTCCGTGCTCGACTGGGCCTTCCGGCGGCTGGCGCTGGACCATCTCGGCGGCCGCATCCTGCCCGACCCGACTGAGGAGGAATGCGGCGGCGATCATCTCGGCACCGCCTCGCAGCAGCTTCCCCTGTTGCCGGACCTGCCCGCTACCCCCGCGCCGGCCGCGCGCCGCCGCGCCCTTCGGCTGGTGGGCTGAGCCATGGCCAGCGCGGATCGCATTGAGGCGCGTCTCAAGGAACTGGGCGTGACGCTGCCCGAGGCGGCGAGGCCCATCGCCAACTACGTGCCCGCCGTCATCACAGGTGACCTGCTCTTCGTCTCCGGCCAGGTGCCAATGCGGGAGGGCAAGATCGCCTATACTGGCAAGCTCGGCGCCACGGTGCAGGTCGAGATCGGGCAGCAGGCGGCACAGCTCTGCTTTATCAATGTCCTCGCCCAGGCCAAGGCCGCGCTGGGCAGCCTGGACCGGGTTGGCCGGGTGGTGCGGCTGGGCGGCTTCATCGCCGCCGTACCCGAGTTCACCCAGCATGCCACGGTGATGAACGGCGCCTCGGATATGGCGGTCGCCGTCTTCGACGATGCGGGCCGCCACGCCCGCACGACCATCGGCGTCCCTTCCCTGCCCGGTGACGCGGCGGTGGAGGTGGAAGCCGTGTTCGAGATCGCGTGACCTCTGGGGAAGCCCTGATCCGCCGCTGGATGGAGTGCGGCGATCATTCGCTGCTGGCCGAGAATGTCAGCTGGCGCGTCTCGCCCGGCTACCCCGTGCCGCGCACCGAATGGCGCGGCCGGACGGAGGTTGCGGGAAGCTTCTTTCCAACCTTGCGCCGCCACTTCCCGCATTGGCGCATCGTCGTGGAGTCCTTCACGCCCCTGGCCGATGGCCGCCTGCTGGCGAGCGGTTTCTACGACGCGTGTGACGCGACGGGCCGCACGGGCCGGGTACCTTTCCTGCATATCTGGGCCGTGACGGGCGACTCGATCACCGGCGTGGAGGCCGTGGCCGATTTCGCGGCCTTCCCACCGCTGGCGGCTGGCTGATCATTCGCGCTTGCACGCGGTGCCCGGCAGCGCACATGCAGCACCATGCCTACTGAGCTGACCCTCTCCTTGCATCCCCGGATCGCCGACATCCCGGCCGAGGAATGGGATGCCTGCGATGAGACCGGAAATCCCTTCACGTCCCATGCCTTTCTCCTCTCCCTGGAGGAATCGGGCTGCACCGGCCCGCGCACGGGATGGCTGCCGCAGCACCTCGCTCTGCGCGATGCCTCGGGTGCGCTCGTCGCCGTCGCGCCGGCCTATGCCAAGGGCCATTCCTACGGCGAATACGTCTTCGATCACGGATGGGCCCGCGCCTTCGAAAATGCGGGTGGGGACTACTACCCGAAGTTCCAGGTGGCCGTGCCCTTCAGCCCCGTACCTGGCCCACGCCTGATGCTTCGCGCCGGCACCGGCGTGCCCCGTTCGGCCCTGGCTCAGGGGCTGGCGCAGGCGACGGAGGCGCTGAAGCTTTCCTCCTGCCACGTTACCTTCTGCACGCGGGAGGAGTGGGAGGATTTGGGCGAAGGCGGCTGGCTGCAGCGCCTGGGCGTGCAGTTCCACTGGACCAATGAGGGATACAGCAGCTTCGACGATTTCCTCGGCGCCCTGTCCTCCCGCAAGCGCAAGGCCATCCGGCGCGAGCGCCGCGACGCGCAATCCGCCGGCCTCACCATGCGCGTCTTGCGCGGATCGGAGATCACGCCGGAGATCTGGCGCCTGTTCCACAAATTCTATCGCAGCACGACGGATCGCAAATGGGGCAGCGCCTACCTCACGGCGCGCTTCTGGCCCCTGATGGGGGAGCGCATGGGTGATCGCGTGGTGCTGATGGTCGCGGAGCGGGACGGTACTCCCGTCGCCGGCGCGCTGAACCTGATGGGGCGCGACGCGCTCTATGGCCGCAACTGGGGAAGCCTGGTGCAGACGCCCTTCCTGCATTTCGAGCTTTGCTATTATCAGGCGCTCGACTTCGCGATCGCGCATGGTCTGAAGCGCGTGGAAGCCGGCGCGCAAGGCGAGCACAAGATCCAGCGAGGCTACCGCCCTGTGCCGACTTATTCGGCGCATCTGATCGCCCATTCCGGCCTGCGACGCGCGGTGGCGGATTCACTGCGCCACGAACGCGCGGCGATCGAAGCCGAGATGGCAGAGCTCGATGCCCTCTCCCCCTACCGGCGCGACGGCGACGAGGCGTAAAAGCGCGGGGGATGACCTTCCCTGATCGTGATGTGCGCCGCCCATGCTGACGGCCTATGCGCAGCTTGCGGCATCCATGATCATGGTGGGCGCGAATGTCGCCGTGGCGAAGCACCTCGCGGATGCTCTGCCGATCGTACTCATCCTCGGCCTGCGCTGCCTCATCACCTCAGCGGTGCTGCTGCCGCTCATGCTCTGGCGCGACGGTGCTATCAGGCCAGCGCCGCGCGTGCTCCTGAATTTCCTCCTCCAGGCGCTGTTCGGCACCGTTCTCTACAACGTCGCCCTGCTGACCGGGCTGCGCCTCACCACGGCGCTGCAAGGTGGCCTCGTCCTCGCCACCATTCCCGCGGTCGTCGCGCTGGGTAGCGCGATTTGGCTGAGGGAACGGATTACGGCACGGGGCTGGGCCTCCGTCGTACTGGCCTCCGTTGGCATGGCGGCCGTCGTGCTGGCCCGTAGCCCGGGAGGGGAGGGCGGCAGCGTTCTCGGCAGCGCCTTTATATTTCTCGCGGTCTGCGGTGAAGCTGCCTATGTGCTGCTGGCCAAGCGAAGCGTCGGCGCTCTGCCCCTGCTATCCGCCAGCTTCTGGATGCAGGCCTTCTCCGCGCTCCTCATTCTGCCTGCCTGGATTCCTGTGGCCGGTGCTGCATCCCGCCTCGCCGATCCCGCCTTGCTGGCCCTGTTGATCTTCCACGCGCTGACATCCAGCCTGCTCGCCGTGCTGCTCTGGTACGGCGGATTGCGACGCGCGCCGGCCGGCACGGCAGGCGTGTTCACCGCTTTCCTGCCCGCCACTGCTGCGGTGACCGCAATTCTCTTCCTGGGCGAGGAGCCGACGCCGGCGCATGGGCTGGGCTTCCTCTTGCTCCTGGCCAGCATGATCCTCGCGACCTGGCCGTCCAGGAGCCCCCATTGAGACCGTGGCTGACCCTCTCCGTGCCCGAGTTGCTGGCCCTTTCGCCGGAAGAGGTGGCCGCCGGACTCGCCTATGCGCATCCCGCGCGCTTTGCGACGCTGGAACTGACCCAACGCGACGCCTGGGTCTCCACCGCGCGGCTGCTTCACGCGGCGCTCGCCATGCCGGAGGCGGCGGGGTGGACGGTCATGCTGGAATACGACCTGTTGCGGCTGGAGAAGCGGCCGGATTGCGTGATCCTGACCGACCGCGCCGTGCTCGTGCTGGAAATCAAGGACAAGGCAAGGTCGTACAGCCCCGCCGATCTTCGGCAGGCCGAGGATTACGCTCTGGACCTGCGTGACTTCCACGCGGGATGCCGTGCCATCCCGGTCGTTCCCGTCCTTGTCGCGACCGACGCACCACCGGCGTCCCTCGATCCACCCCTCTTCTGGCATGGCGTAGCGCCGCCGATCCGCGCGAATGCGGTGACGCTCGCCGATACGCTGCGCGCCATCCAGGCTGGGATCGGCCGTCCTGCGGTCCCCTTGGACCATGCCTCATGGCTCGCCGCGCCCTATCGCCCCGTGCCGAACGTGCTGGAAGCCGCGACCATGCTCTTCGACCGGCATCGCAGCGCAGAGATGGTTTCCGCCCGCGCCGATGCCGCCAACCTTACCCGCACCACAGAGGCCGTGCGCCGTGCCATTGAGGCAGCCCGTGCCGCCGGCGAGCATCTTGCCATCTTCGTCACCGGCATTCCGGGCGCCGGTAAAACGCTTTGCGGGCTGAACATCGTCTTCGGCGCCCTGCGCGGTGATGGGGCTGCCTTCCTCACCGGCAACGCCCCGCTGGTGGAGGTGCTGCGGGAAAGCCTGGCGCGGCAGGCCGCGCCTGATGGTGGCCGCCGCCGCGCCCAGGCGCGCGGTCACGCCGTAACGGCCCTGCAAAACGTCCACCGCTTCCTCGAGCATTACGTCGAGCGCCCCGCCGAAGTGCCAGAGGCGCGTGTCATTGTCTTCGACGAGGCGCAGCGCGCCTGGAACCAGGCACAGGCTACCAAGCCCTCCCAACGCCGTGGCGCCAGCAGGCTGACGGATAGCGAACCGGCCCATGCGCTCGGGATCATGGCGCGCCACAGGGATTGGTCGGTGATCGTTGCCCTGATCGGCAATGGCCAGGAGATCAACACGGGGGAGGCCGGCCTGGCCGAATGGGGCCGCGCCATTGCCGCCTCACCGGGCTGGCGCGCCGTTGCTCCGCCGCGTGCCCTCTCCGCGCCTGTTACGGCGCAGCGCCTGGCGGATGGCCCGCAACCCTGGCTGACTTTCGATCCTGAATTGGACCTCACGGTGCCCATGCGTTCTGTCCGAGACCCGCAGGGTGCGCCCTGGGTGGACGCCCTTCTGGCGGGAAACGGCAGGGCGGCGGCCAACATTGCCCGCGACTCCGGGGGAGTCCCTTATTTCGTCACGCGCGATCTTGCCGCGATGCGCGCCGCCCTCCGCCATCTCTCGCGCGGGATGCGCCGCGCCGGCCTTGTCGCCTCCTCCGGCGCCCGCCGCTTGCGCGCGGAGGGGCTTGGCGTGCAGGCCGCCGACATCCCGCATTGGTTCCTGGACCGCTGGCCCGATATCCGCGCCTCGGATGCGCTGGAAACCTACGCCACCGAATATGACTGCCAGGGCCTCGAACTGGATCATGTCGGTTTCGCCTGGGGCGGTGATCTCTTGCGCGGCGATGGCGGCTGGCGGATGCGCAGCCTTTCCGGCACGCGCTGGAACGCTATCCGTGACGAGACCGAGCGCGCCTTTGTGCTGAATACCTATCGGGTGCTGCTGACCCGCGCCCGCTACGAGACGGTGATCTGGATTCCGCGTGGCAGCACCACCGCCGAGGGTCCCTGGTATGATCCGACCCGCGACGCGGGTGAACTCGATGCGGTGGCAGAGTACCTCATGGCCAGCGGCGCGCGGGTGCTGGAGGCCACGCCATCCCCAGAATGGGCGCCGGGCTTGTTTCCGGAGGCGGTTGCAGATCGCTGAAGGCCGGGAACGGAAGGGAGCGGTCACGTTGACAGCGCCTCCGCTTCCGGGGCGGGATGCCGTTTCCATTGATGGTGGAGACTCCGCGTGCTGAGAGCGACCGATCCAGGCGTGGCCCATCGCGCGCGCCGCCGTCCGTTTGCCACCCTCGGCCGCATCCTGTCCGGTGCCACGTTGCTCGCTGCGCTGCTGCTTCCGCAAGTCGCGTCCCAGGCCGCGGAACCTTCACCGACCGTCTCGGCCATTCGCGCGCGTGGCCGCCTCGTTTGCGGCATGCAGGGCGACAATCCGCCCTTCTCCGTGCCGGACGCGCAGGGCGTCTGGCACGGGATGGACGTTGCCTCTTGCCGCGCCTTGGCGGCTGCCGTGCTCGGCGATCCGGACAAGGTGCTGATCCGCCCCATCACCGGCCTCACCCGCTTCCCCGCCCTTCAGAGCGGCGAGGTGGATGTGCTCTATGGCAGCACCACCTGGGTCACGACACGTGAGACGGCGCTCGGCCTCTCCTTCACCACCGCGAATTACTATAGCGGCCAGGGCTTCCTCGTGCGCCGCTCGCTCGGCGTGCAGCATGTGAAGGATCTCGACGGCGCCTCGATCTGCGTGCCGCCCGGCTCCACCACTGAACTGATCCTGCAGGACTGGTTCCGCCAGCATCATATTCGCTTCCAGCCCGTGATCATCGACGATCCGAACCAGATCCAGGCCACGTTCCTGGCCGGCCGCTGCGACGCTTATACACGCGACATGACCGGGCTTTCCGGCTTCCGCGTGCGCCAGGGCAATCCGGATGAGTTCCTGGTGCTGCCCGAGGTCATCTCAATGGAACCGCTCGGTGCCTTCGTCCGCAAGGGCGACAACGCCTGGTTCGACATCGTGCGCTGGACGCAACTCGCTCTCGTCGCCGCGGAACAGCTTGGGGTGTCGCGCGCCAATCTCGACCAGAGCAGGACCTCCGCCTCGCCGGATGTGCGCCGGCTACTTGGGGTGGAGGGCGAGGTCGGACCGTCCATGGGCCTGGAGAAGGACTGGGCCGCACGGGCCATCCGCGCCGTGGGCAATTACGGCGAGGTCTGGGATCGGGAGATCAAGCCGATGGGCTTGGCCCGCGGCCTGAACCAACTCTGGAACCAGGGCGGGCTGCAATTCGCCCCGCCGCTCCGCTAGACCGGCGCCTTGGGCGCCCAGGGTCCGATGCGGTGCGCTTGGCTGCTGGCGCTCCCGCTTGCTGCCTTCCTCTTCGCCCGCCCGGCTGAAGCCGCGGAGTTAAAGCTGGCGACCTGGAATCTTGCCTGGCTCACGACCCGTCCCGCCGATGATCCGGAACTGCCGCGCGACGTCAGCCGGCGCGACCGCGACGACCTTGCCCGCCTGCGTGGCTACGCGAACCGCCTCGCCGCCGATGTCGTCGCTCTCCAGGAAGTGGATGGTCCCGAAGCCGCCGCCCAGGTGCTGGATCCGGCCGCCTGGCGTTTCTTCTTCCCCGATGAGCGCGACGTACAGCGCAGCGGCCTTGCCGTCCGGCGCGGTATCCCGGCCCAGCAGAACCCGGATTTGGCGGCGTTGGACCTTCGGGCCGGCGCCCGCTTTTCCCTCCGCCGTGGGACGGATGTGACGGTGGGGGAAGGCCGTTCGGCGCTCCGCATCCTCTCCGTCCATCTGAATGCCGGTTGCCGGGAGGCGGACGACCGAGGCCGGGAATGTGACAGCCTACTCCGCCAGGCTGAGATCCTCTCGGGTTGGATCGAGGCGCGGCACAGGGCAGGGGAGGCCTTCGCCCTGGCCGGGGACTTCAACCGCCGTTTCGACCGCGATGGCGCGATCTTCCCGGCCCTGGAACGCGCGGCGCCCCTGACCCGTGCCACAGCCGGGCGCTCCAATCCTTGCTGGGGCGGCCGGCCTTTCATTGACCACATCCTGCTCGGCGGGGCCGCGAGGGAATGGCTGGTGCCAGTCAGCCTCCGCGTGCTCGTCTATGCCGAACGCGAGGCGGAATGGCGCCGTCGCCTGTCGGACCACTGCCCTGTCAGCGTGATACTGAATATCCCCTGATCACGGCGGGTCCACCGGTCAACGCCCCGGTCCCGCCGTGCGTTCGCCCTCCGGACTTCGACCCGGACCCATGTCATGAACGCTGAAAAATCTCTTCGCCACCTTCTCGCCGCTTGCCGCGTCACCGATGGCGGCAGCTTCTCGCTTGGGGCTCATCGACCGGACGGGAATGGCGACCTGCCCCTCGACAAGCAAAGCGGGGGGGAGGCGTTGCAACCGATCGTCGCACGCATCGGGGAGCAGCAGGCCCGCCTCTATGCCGATGCGCGCTGGTCCGTGCTCTGCATCTTCCAGGCGATGGATGCCGCTGGGAAAGACGGGGCGATCAAGCACGTCTTCACCGGTGTGAATCCGCAAGGCATCAATGTTGAGGCCTTTTCCGCCCCCAGTACGCTGGAACGGGCCCATGGCTTTCTCTGGCGCCATGACCTGGCCCTGCCCCGACGGGGCCGGATCGGTGTTCACAACCGCTCCTGGTATGAGGAGGTGCTGGTGGCGCGGGTGCAGCCCTCCATTCTCCAGGCCGCGCCCCTGCCGGCGACCCTGGTGGGCCCGCAGATCTGGGACGAGCGGCTGGAGGACATTGCGGCGCATGAGCGCTACCTGGCGCGCCAGGGCATGCTGATCCTGAAATTCTTCCTCCATGTCAGCGAGGAGGAGCAGCGCCGGCGCCTGCTGGCCCGCATCGACGAGCCCGCGAAGAACTGGAAGTTCCAGCTGGGCGACCTGGCCGACCGCAGCCGCTGGGACGCGTATATGGCGGCCTATGACGCCGCGATCCGCGCGACCGCCGCCCCACACGCGCCCTGGTTCATCATCCCGGCCGACCGCAAATGGCTTGCCCGGCTTCTGGTGGCCGAGGCGGTGGCGGGGGCGATGGAGGCGCTGGACCTCCAATATCCGAAGCTGGACTCGGCGGCCACGGCCAAGCTGCTCCGCGCGCGCGACGCGCTGACCTGACGGGCCGGACAGCAGAAACGACAACGGCGCGATGGGATCCCCATCGCGCCGTTGCCCATTCTGTCCTTCAGGCCGCCTCCGGGGAGGGGCGGGGCAATCAGCCCGCCGCTTCCGGCTCGCGCTCGGCCTCGCCATCGCCATCGCCCGAGCCCTCATCGGGCTTGGGCAGGGCCGGCGGCGGAGCCTCGGCGATGTCGAAGGTCAGGGCGCCCTCCTTCAGGCCAACCTTCACCGCGCCACCCTTCACCAGCTTGCCGAAGAGCAGTTCCTCAGCCAGCGGCTTCTTGATGTACTCCTGGATCACGCGGGCCAACGGCCGCGCACCGTAGAGCGGGTCATAGCCCTTCTCCGCCAGCCACTCCTTGGCCGCCGAGGACAGCTCAATCGTCACGTTCCGATCCGCGAGCTGGGCCTCCAGCTGCATCACGAACTTCTCGACGACGTTGCCCACGATCTCCGGCGTCAGCCCGGCGAAGGGCACGATGGCATCCAGGCGGTTGCGGAACTCCGGCGTGAACAGCCGCTTCACCGCATCCTCGTCCTCACCCGTCCGGGCCTCCCGGCCGAAGCCGATGGCGGGCTTGGCCATATCAGCCGCGCCGGCATTGGTGGTCATGATGAGGATAACGTTGCGGAAGTCGACTGTCTTGCCGTTGTGGTCCGTCAGCTTCCCGTGGTCCATCACCTGCAGCAGGATGTTGTAGAGATCCTGGTGCGCCTTCTCGATCTCATCGAGCAGGAGCACGGCATGCGGGTGCTGGTCGATGCTGTCGGTCAGCAAGCCGCCCTGGTCGAAGCCCACATAGCCCGGAGGCGCACCGATCAGCCGGCTGATGCTGTGCCGCTCCATGTACTCGGACATGTCGAAGCGGATCAGCTCGATGCCAAGCGTCTTGGCGAGCTGCTTGGCAACCTCCGTCTTGCCGACACCCGTGGGGCCGGAGAACAGGTAGTTGCCGATCGGCTTCTCCGGGTCGCGCAGCCCGGCGCGGGCCAGCTTGATCGCAGCCGAGAGGGCCTCGATCGCCCGGTCCTGGCCGAACACCATGGACTTCAGGTCGCGCTCCAGGCTCTTGAGCGTCTCCTTGTCATCGGTGCTGACGGACTTGGGTGGAATGCGCGCGATCTTCGCGACGATATCCTCTACGTCCTTCAGCGTGACGGTCTTGCGGCGCTTCGCCTCGGGCAGCAGCATCCGGCTCGCCCCGACCTCGTCGATCACGTCGATCGCCTTGTCCGGCAGCTTGCGGTCATGGATGTACTTGGCCGAGAGCTCCACCGCCGCGCGGATCGCCTCAGGCGTGTACTTAACCTTGTGGTGCTTCTCGTAATTGGTCTTCAGGCCGGTCAGGATCTTCACCGCATCCTCGACCGACGGCTCGTTGACGTCGATCTTCTGGAAGCGGCGGACCAGGGCGCGGTCCTTCTCGAAGTGCTGCCGGTACTCCTTGTAGGTGGTGGAGCCGATGCAGCGCAGCGTGCCCTGGGCGAGGGCCGGCTTCAGCAGGTTCGACGCATCCATCGCACCGCCCGAGGTCGCACCGGCACCGATGACCGTATGGATCTCGTCGATGAACAAGATGGCGCCAGGCTGCTGCTCCAGCTCGTTCACCACGGCCTTCAGCCGCTCCTCGAAGTCGCCGCGGTAGCGCGTGCCGGCGAGCAGGCTGCCCATGTCCAGCGCATAGATGGTGGATTTGAGCAGGACCTCGGGCACGTCCTCCTCGATGATCCGCTTGGCCAGGCCCTCGGCGATGGCGGTCTTGCCCACGCCCGGGTCGCCGACATAGAGCGGATTGTTCTTGGTCCGGCGGCAGAGGATCTGGATCGTGCGCTCGATCTCCTCGGCGCGCCCGATCAGCGGGTCGATCTTACCCTGGCCGGCCTTCTTGTTGAGGTTGACGCAGTAGTTCGATAGCGCATCGCCACCGCGCTTGGCGCCACCCTCGCGGCGCTCCTCGCCGCCACGATTCTCGTCCTGGCCCTCGCCGTCCTTGCCGGCATTGCCCTGCACGGGGCGGGCCTGGCTGCGGCCCGGGGCCTTGGCGATGCCATGGGAGATGAAGTTGACCGCATCCAGCCGCGTCATGTCTTGCAACTGCAGGAAGTAGACGGCGTGGCTCTCGCGCTCGCTGAACAGGGCCACCAGCACATTGGCACCGGTCACCTCGTCACGGCCCGAGGACTGGACATGGATGGCGGCGCGCTGGACCACCCGCTGGAAGCCGGCGGTCGGCTTCGGGTCACCCCCACGGTCGGTCACCAACCCGGCCAGGTCCTTGTCCAGGAACTCAGCCAGGTCACGCTTCAGCTTGTCCACATCCACGCCGCAGGCACGGAGGACGGTCGTCGCGTCCGTGTCTTCCGCAAGGCTGAGCAGCAGGTGCTCGAGCGTGGCGTATTCGTGCCGGCGCTCGCTGGCCAGGCCCAGGGCGCGGTGGAGCGTCTGTTCCAGATTACGGGATAGCATAACGTTCGACGCTCCCCTGTCTCAGCGGCCGTCGGGATCTCCCGGCAGGGCGTCCCCCTGGACGCCAAGCTTGGGACGGCCGCGCTAAAGAAGTCTATATTGTGTCTCACACCCCGAACGCGGAGGGGCGGAGTCGGTTACGCTTGGTATCAACCTATCGGTTATCTTCTTTGATGCCCGACATTTCGATACCGGCTCATTCCTTCTCGATGGTGCATTGGAGAGGGTGCTGGTTCTGGCGGGCCAAGTCCATCACCTGGGTCACCTTGGTCTCCGCCACCTCATAGGTGAAGACCCCACACACACCCACCCCGCGGCGATGCACATGCAGCATGATGCGCGTCGCCTCGTCCCGGTTCTTCTGGAAGAACCGCTCCAGCACGTGCACGACGAACTCCATGGGCGTGTAGTCGTCGTTCAGCATCAAAACCTTGTACATGGTGGGCTTGCGCGTCCGCGGACGCGCCTTGACCACCACGCCGGTCGCCGGGCCGCCATCGCCAGCCCCGCCATCCCCCGGGGGGGTATTGGGCCGTGTCGGCTCATTACCACCCTTTCCGGGATCCTCAGGGATATTGCCCGGTATGCCGCTCGGGCGCCTGTCCTGCTTGCTCATCGCCCCGCCATGGTCTCACGGATCGTGGGCTTGCCAAGGGGCAGCCACGCCCGCTGCGCTGAAGTCTATCGAAGTGAGGATATCGGAACGCGCCGCGCAAGGTGAAGTGTCTCGCATGAAGCGTGCAGGCTTTTGGCCTGGCAGGGATATGGGGCGTCCTTCGCTCTTGCAAAAGGGGCTGGCTGACAGAGGTGCCGAAACGCGAAAGGCCCCGCCGCCAGCCCCGGAGATGGGGCGGGCGGGCGGGGCCCGACAGGGCAGAGCCGGCGGGGAGTGGCCTCCCCGCCCGGGATACTCAGGCGGCGGCCAGCGGCTTGGTCACCCGCTCGACGGCGAGGGTGACGCGCTGGGTCACGGGGGCGGAAACCTGCTCGGCGAGGCGGAAGGAGGCCTCCTGGAGCTTGGCCGTCTCGGACATCACGCGGTCCAGCGTGTTACGCGTGTAGGTCGCCTGGATCTCGGCGGCCTCCTTCAGGCTCTTCACGCCGGACAGGGCGCGGGCACCCTCGAGCGCCTGCTCCGTCAGGGACTGCGCGAAGCCGAAGGCTTGGCGGCTGATGTCCTGCGTACCGATCATCCAGGTCTGCGCCACCTGGGCCAGGGTCTCGGCATTGCCGCGCGAGAACTCGGCGAATTCCTGGGCGGCCTTCATGCTGCCCGCGGCGGCCTTGTTGGCCTGCTCGATGCTGCGCTCCATGGCAGTGCGGAACTGGGCAGCGCCGGCCTCAGCGAAGAGGGAGGTGGTCTTGGGGGCGACCTTCTCGGCCGTCGCAGTCGCGTTGCTCGTGGCGGTGTTCACCGTCTCGCTCGCTAGACGGGCAATCTTGGGGGATTCATTGGCCATGTGACATCTCCTGGAAGTCCGAAGAGGCAGCCCATGATCAATCAATGCCATGGCTTTGCTGCGCTGCAACATGCTCCTTATACACAGCGAAACGAAGCGACGTCCAGTTTTATGTCGCACCGCAACATGACAACTTCGTCAACTCGCGCAACCTTTTTCACCTTGGTTAAAGTGTAGCAAAATCCGCCCGCTAGCGGAAATTTCTGCAACCTACGATGGACAGGTGCCCAGCAACCTACCTATCCTGCACCTGGATGCGGTCGGGGGGCCGGTCCGACGGGCCGTTTGTGCCCGTAAACGAAGGTCGGTGCTGCGGGGGCGGCGCCGGGGGCAGGGGGATGCTGCATGGGTAACGGTCTGACCGCTTGGCGCGGTTGGCGGGCTCGTTCTGTCCGGCAATTCGGCCGGAAGGCAGGATGGCTTGCGGCGCTGGTTCCAGCCCTGCTGGCGGCGCAGCCGGCAGCCGCCCAGATCGGCAGTGAGCGCTACGCCTCCTTCGTTATGGATGGGCGCACCGGCAACGTTCTCAGCAGCGCCAATGCCGACGAGCCGCGCTACCCGGCCTCGCTTACCAAGATGATGACCCTCTACATGCTGTTCGAGGCAATGCGTGACGGGCGCATTTCCCTGGACAGCCGCATCGGCATCAGCGCAGAGGCGAGCAGCCGCCAACCTTCCAAACTCGGCGTGCCTGCGGGCATGTCGATTCCGGTTGAAGTCGCCATCTACGCACTGACCATGAAGTCCGCGAATGACGTGGCGGTCGCGGTTGGCGAGGCGCTGGGTGGCACCGAGGAGCGCTTCGCCCAGATGATGACGCAGAAGGCGCGTCAGCTTGGCATGACCAACACCACCTTCCGCAACGCCTCCGGCCTGCCAGACTGGGACCAGACCACCACCGCCCGCGACATGGCGACCCTGGGCCGCCGTCTCTTTCTCGATTTCCCGGAACGCTGGCATTACTTTGGCAACCCGACGGTCCGCGCCGGCAACTTCGCCTTCCGCAACCACAACCACATGCTCAGCAATTACGAGGGTGTGGATGGGGTGAAGACCGGCTTCATCAACGCTTCCGGCTTCAACAACGTCATCTCGGCCCAGCGCGCGGGCCAGCGGGTCTTCGTCTCCGTCTTCGGCGGTTCTTCCTGGGTGGAGCGGGACCGGCACGCGGCCATGCTGCTGGACGACGGCTTCGCCAAGCTCGGCGTTTCGCCCCCGGCCCGGGTGCCGGAGACCTTCATGGCCTCCGCCCGTGGGCCGGCAGTGCTCAGCCGTGCCCGCGCCGCGACGCTCGCGATTGCTTCGCCGCGTTCGAACATCCGTCAGGTTTCGCTGCGGACCGTCCGCCCCGTCCCGCGTGAGGCAGCAGGACTTCGCGGCCGGCACATCGGCGCAGCAGCCCGGCCCGTGGTTCGTACCCCAGTGGTCCGGGCCGGAAGCCGCGCTGCGGCGGCCCGCGCCGCCAAGACCCGCCGGGTTCTGGAGCAGGGTGATGGCGGGCGCCTCGTCCGTGTGTCCACGCCTGCGCGGCGCGTCGCCCAGGCGGCCCCTGCTGCGCGTAAGCCCGCCCGGCGCTGAGGGCGGCACCCTGCCAGGATCGAGAAGGGGCCGGTTCGCCGGCCCCTTTTTTGTTTCAGGCCATGCCGCCGCGCGCCGCGATGGGCCAGAGGCACTCCACGCGGCCTTTGCGGACGCCGACATACCAGTCGTAGCGGTCCACTGTCGGGTCGCAGTGGCCGGGCACCAGACGCAGCTTTTCGCCGAGCTTCGGTCGCGCTCCGCCCTCGACGGTCAATGACCCATGCTCGTCCGAGGCGCCGGTATACCGCAGGCCGGGCCGCTCCCAGACCAGCGGAAGGCCCGAGTCCACCGCTACGGCCTTGTGGCCGGCATCCAGCACGGCAACCCCGTCGCGCGGTGCTGACATAACCTGGGCCAGCACGAAAAGGCTCTGCCGGAAGGCGGGCGGTTCGCCATTGGCCGCGTAGTCGGCATCCATGAAGGCGTAGGAGCCGGCCTGGATCTCAGTCCAGAGCCCGGCTTCCAACTCCAGCTCATAGGTGCCCGTGCCCGCGCCGCCGATAATCGGGCAAGGAAGCCCACGCTGGCGAAGCTGCTCGACCGTCCGGCGCACGCCCTCCGCCGCGCCGGTGATGGCCTCGCGCCGCGCCTCCAGCGTCCGGCGATGCTGGGCATTGCCGTGATAGGCCTGCAACCCGCCGAAGATGAGGTGAGGGGAAGCCGCGATGCGCTCGGCCAGGGCTACCGCCTCCGGTCCGGGGGCCACGCCGCAGCGGCCGGCGCCTACATCAATCTCCACCAGCACTTCCATCCGGCGCCCGGCAGCCTCGGCCACGGTGGCGATCGTGTCGATTCCCGCCGCATCATCGGTGCAGACCGCTACCTTGGCGATGCCGGACAGTGCTGCCAGCCGCGCCAGTTTGCGGGCATCCACCACCTGGTTGGAGACCAGGATGTCCGGCACGCCGCCCCAGGCCAGCGCCTCGGCCTCTGCCACCTTCTGCACGCATTGCCCAACCGCGCCGCGGCGCATCTGCTGATGCGCGACCACTGACGACTTGTGGGTCTTGGCATGGGCCCGCAGCTTCGCCCCGGTTCCTTCCAGGCGCGCCGCCATGGCGTCGAGATTGGCCTCGAATGCGTCGAGGTCGATAAGGAGGGCAGGGGTGTCCACCTCCTCCTCACGCATGCCGGGTTCAGCGGGAGGGGCTTGCAGCATGGGATCGGTGCTCCGTCGTTCGGCCGATCCTAGCGTGACAGTGCGGGAGGGTGGAGGCGTGTTAGCCCCGTAGCCGGGAGCGCCAGGCCGACTCTTCGGCCATCCAGCGTGGCACCACCCAGGCACGGGCGCGGATCGGCCCGCGTACCGTCTGCACCCGCAGCGGTACGAGGCGGTAGCAAGGTCCCTCGTATCGCTGCAGCGCCGCCATCGCTGAAGGCGACGGCCAGATCAGGGCTCCCCTGACCCACCCGCCCTTGCCAGGAAGGAGGGTGGGGTAAAGCGTGCCCCGGAAGGCAGCCCGCCGATACCCGCGCAGCAGGGCCGGGCGCATGGCCCGGGGCAGCCGGGCGTCGCCCGACTGCCGCGCGAGCACTTGCGGGTTCAGCAGCGTTCCATAGAGGAAAATGGGGGCGCTCAGTGCCCCGCATTCTCCCCCGAGAAATCCGGTGCCGCGAGGCCGCTGGCTTCCAGCTGCTTCGCGATCCCGGCCTTCAGCCGCTCCAGCCCCTCGGCGCTCTTCGCCTCGGCGCGGGCCACCAGCACCGCCTGGGTGTTGGAGGCGCGGAGCAGCCACCAGCCGTCATCGGTCAGCACGCGCACACCGTCCACGTCCTGCACCTTGGCACCCTCGGAAGCCAGGCGGTCCTTGACCTCCTGCACCACCTTGAACTTGCGGTCCTCGGCGCAGTCGAAGCGCAGCTCCGGCGTGTTGATCACCTTGGGCATGGCGTCGCGCACTGCGGAGAGCTTCTCGCTCATCCGCGCCACGATGCCGAGCAGGCGCACGGCGGAATAGGGCGCGTCGTCGAAGCCGTACCACTTGTCCGCGAAGAAGATGTGGCCGGACATCTCGCCGGCCAGCGGCGCCCCGGTCTCCGCCATCTTTGACTTGATGAGGGAGTGGCCGGTCTTCCACATCAGCGGCGTGCCACCGGCCTTCGCGACCTCGTCGAAAAGCACCTGGCTGGCCTTCACATCGGCGATGATCGTGCCGCCGGGATTGGACTTCAGGACGTCCCGCGCCAGAACGACCAGAAGCTGGTCGCCGAACAGGATATGGCCCTGGTCGTCCACCACGCCGATACGGTCCGCATCGCCATCGAAGGCGATGCCGAGATCAGCGCCATGGCGGGCAACCTCGGCAATGATCTGCTCCAGATTCTTCGCCACCGTCGGGTCGGGATGGTGGTTCGGGAAACGCCCGTCGATCTCGCCGTTGATGACGACATGCTCGCCCGGCAGGCGCGCCGTCAGCATCTTCGTGATCTCGGCGCCCGAGCCATTGCCGGGATCCCAGACCACCTTCAGCTTGCGGTCGCCGCCGTCATAGTCCTTCAGCAGCCGCGCGACATACTCTTCGGAGATGTCGACGAGGCGGGAGGAGCCTTGCGCCTCCTCCACCACATCGCCAGCCGCGGCCATCTGGCCAAGCTTCTGGATGTCGGCGCCGAAGAACGGCTTCTTGCCGATCATCGACTTGAATCCGTTGTAGTCCGGCGGGTTGTGGCTTCCCGTCACCATCACGGCACCGTCGGTGCCAAAGTGATAGGCCGCGAAATAGAGCATCGGCGTCGGCCCGCAGCCGATGCGGATCACCTCCATGCCCGAGGCCATGAGCCCCGCGACCAGTCGCTCCTCCAGCATCGGGGAAGAGAGGCGGCCGTCATAGCCGACCGCCACCTTCGCCCCGCCGCTGCGCTTCACGATGGAACCGAAGACCCGCCCGATGGCGAAGGCATCCTCGCCGGAGAGGGTTTTCCCGACCACCCCGCGGATGTCGTATTCCCGCAGGCTGGTCGGATCGAAGCGGTGGCTGAAGCTGCTCATGGTCTCGTGCTCACGGTCTGGACGTTGCTTATCACGGGCGCCCGATGGAATGGTAACGAAGACCCGCCTCGCGGAAGGCGATGGGATCCCAGGCATTCCTGAGGTCAAGCACGACATCACCCGCCATGGCGGTCTTGATGCGCTCGGGCGACAGGCCGCGGAACTCCGTCCACTCGGTCAGCAGCACGACCGCATCGGCCCCTGCAACGGCGTCCAGCGCGGAGTCGGCGAAATGGGTCGCCGACGGCAGCAGCGACTTCGCGTGGCTGGGCTGCGGGTCATAGGCGCGGATGGTCGCGCCCGCGGCCGCCAGCTTCGGCACGACCACGAGGGAGGGCGCATCGCGCATGTCGTCGGTCTCGGGCTTGAAGGTCAGGCCCAGCACCGCGATCGTCTTGCCGGCGGCGGAACCGCCGAGCGCCTGGATCACGCGGTCGGCCATCTGCTCCTTGCGCGCCTCGTTGGCCGCGATGGTCTGCTCCACGATGGTCGCGGGCACGCCGAGTTCCTGCGCCGTGCGGGCCAGGGCCAGCGTATCCTTCGGGAAGCAGGACCCGCCATAACCCGGGCCGGCATGCAGGAACTTGCGGCCGATGCGGCCGTCCAGACCCATGCCGCGCGCCACGTCATGCACGTCGGCACCGGCCTTCTCGCAGATATCCGCCATCTGGTTGATGAAGGTGATCTTCACCGCGAGGAAGGCATTGGCAGAGTACTTGATCAGCTCCGCCGTCTCGATGCTCGTCTGCACGATCGGCGTCTCGATCAGGTAAAGCGGCCGGTAAAGGCGGCGCAGCACCTGGAAGGCGCGCTCGCTGTCGGCGCCAATCACCACGCGGTCCGGCCGCATGAAGTCGCCGATCGCGTTGCCCTCGCGCAGGAACTCGGGGTTCGAGGCGACCTCGATCTGGTGGTCGGGACGAACCTTCCCGATGAGTTCCTTGATCTGCGCGCCCGTGCCGACCGGGACGGTGGATTTCGTCACCAGCACCAACGGCCCCTCGGCCGCGCGGGCCACCTGCTCGGCGGCGGCGAAGACATAGGAGAGGTCCGCGTGCCCGTCGCCGCGGCGCGACGGCGTGCCGACCGCGAGGAAGACGGCGTCCGCCCCCTTGATCGCCTCGGCCAGGCTGGTCGTGAAGGACAGGCGGCCGTCCTGCACGTTCTCGGCCACGAGCTTGTCCAGCCCGGGCTCATAGATGGGGATACGGCCGGCACGGAGCGCCTCGACCTTCGAGACGTCCGTGTCCACGACGCAAACATCAACGCCGAACTCGGCGAAGCAGGCCCCCGATACCAGCCCAACATAGCCGGCACCAATCATCGCGACTCGCATGAGTCCTCCTCGAAAGCCCCCGAATCTCGGGGCGTTATGGACTGACCCTCCCTATCGTTCTGTTAGGCTCAGGTCGACGCGAGATGGCGCCGATCTCGCGCCGTTCTGGCGCCGGATTTCGTTAGGCGAGGTATTTCGGCAGGAAACTCCGCACGGCGTCAGCGAGATCGGGGCGCTTCAGTGCGAAGGCGATCTGCGCCTCCAGGAAGCCTGACTTGTCGCCGCAGTCAAAGCGGCGGCCCTCGTAGCGCAGGCCGTGGAAGGGCTGCTTGCCGATCAGCTTCGCCATGCCGTCGGTCAGCTGCACCTCGCCACCGGCGCCCTTTTCCATGGCGGCCAGGTGCTGGACCACGTCAGGCATCAGCACGTAGCGCCCGATGATGGTCAGATTGGACGGAGCCTGTTCCACCGGCGGCTTCTCGACCAGGCCCTTCACCGAGACGAGCCGGCCCTTGTCCTCCAGCACGTCCAGCACGCCATACTTGTTGACGCGCTCGCGCGGCACCTCCTCGATGGCGACGACATTGCCGCCAGTTTCCATATAGGCGTCGGCGAGCTGCTTGGTGCAGGACACGTCGCACTGCATCAGGTCGTCCGGAAGCAGGATCGCGAAGGGGTCGTCGCCGATGAAGGTGCGGGCGCACCAGATGGCATGGCCCAAGCCCATCGGAACCTGCTGGCGCACGGTGGTGATGGAGCCCGGCTCCACGGCGGCGGCGCGCAGATCGGCCAGGATCGCGTCCTTCCCGCGCTCTTTCAGCGTGCGCTCAAGCTCGTAGGCCACGTCGAAATGCTCAACGATCGCGGTCTTGCCACGCCCGGTGATAAAACAGAACTGCTCGATACCGGCGTCGCGCGCCTCTTCCACCGCATATTGGATGAGGGGCTTATCGACGACCGGCAGCATCTCCTTGGCCAACGCCTTGGTGGCGGGCAGGAAGCGCGTCCCCAGCCCTGCGACGGGCAGGACGGCCTTCTTCAGCGGCTTTGGCACGGGTAACGAATCCTTGTAGCGTGGTTCTTGGTAGATGTGCCACGCCGGCCCTTAATTGGGAACGTCGCTGGAAATGTCGGATGCGTGATCAGCGCAGCAGCACGTCCCGCGCGGCGTTCAACCGGGCCGCCAGCCAGTCCGACCCGCCCGCATCCGGATGAGCGGCCCGCATCAGCCGCGCATGCGCCGCCCGGATCTCCTCCTCGGTTGCATCCTCCGTCAGGCCGAGGATGGCCAGCGCCTCCGCCCGGTCGGGTGCCTCGGCCGGGGCGGCCTGGCCCGCCTCCCGCCAGCCCGGATGGGTGCGGTCCAGCCACGCTTCCAGCAGCGGAACGCTTTCTGGATCATCCGTCCCGGCTTCGGCCAGCAGGGCGCGCAGGGCCATCAGATCCAGATCGGACAAGTCTCGCCCGGCCTGCCGCCCGCGCAGAACCCGGCCGGACAGAGTGCCGGAGGCTGGATCCATCTGCATGGAGAGCATGGCCGTTTCCACCATATCCGCCGGCGCAGGGCCGAAGCGGGCGGGCGCCCGCCGCGCCTTCCACCAGCGCCAGGCCAGGGGGCCGAACAGCGCCAGCGCCCAGACGAGCTGCCCCCCACGCCCGGCGAGGAGCAGCACGACCAGGAGGACCAGCCCGACCGCCCCCGCCAGCACGGCCGCGAACCATTTCACCTGCGCCACGCTGGCCGAACTGAAGGCGCGGAGTATTCCGACCACCAGCACTAGGATCAGCGCCCCGGCTGCCAGCCAGATCATCGGGAAGGGCCGGGAAGCTGGGCCAGCAGTGCCTCGGCCCCTGGCAGCCGGGCCAGGGCCTCCCGCCCACCGGTCGCATAGGCGGCGGCCCCCCGCAGCAGGGCGGCGAGGGTGCCGGGGCTGCGATGATCGAAAGGTGCCCAGGCTCCGCCCGATTGCTTCGCGATTCCGCGCAGCACCGGGGTCGCTCCGGGGTCGTCGCCCTCCTGGAACACGAAGGCGGGCACGCCCCGTGCGCCCAGCCGGGACGCGGCGCGCCAGATCGGTTCCGGTTCCTCCTCGGCTGCGTCACCGACGAAGACCAGGGCGTGCAGCCGCTCCCGTGTCGCCTCCGCCTCGGCATGGCGCAGGAGCCGTAGGATCTGCGTCTGCCCGCCCCGGCAAGCCACCCCGGTCATCTCGGCGGCCAGTGCCTTGGGGTTCGCGACGAAAGGGGAGGCCATGAACTCCCCATGTCCCCGATAGAAGCAGAGGCTCACCATCAGCCGCCCCGGGGTGGCCGCGAACATCTCCGCCTGCAGGTGGCAGGCGCGATCCCAGGTTGGCTGGCGGCTGGCCGTGGCGTCGACCGCGAAGATCAGCCGGGCGGGGGAGGGGGCCGCGCGCAGGGCGGGCACCGAGGACGCGCGTTGCAGGAAGGCAGCGACAGCGCTGCGGGGTGGGGCGGGAACCGGCGGCTTGGCCATGCAAAAGAGTATGGGGCGGCAACCCGCCCGGCGAAACCGATGGCGAGGGCTTGAGTGGCGCATCGCTGTCACCAGCCCTAGCCTGTCAGTGTTCCCGGGAAATAACGAAACACCATGCGTCGCCGTGCCCTCCTGCTCGCCAGCTGCATCGCCGTTCCGGTGGCCCTTGGCGCTCTCGCCCAGGCCGAGGCGGAGCGTCAGCTCGACGCGGCCATCGCCCGGCTGCGTGCCGGACTTGGCCCGGACGGCGCGGTGGAGTGGCGCGGCCGCAGCGTGGACCCGGTAACCGGCACGGCCCGGTTCCAGGGCCTCACCATCCGGCAGGGCTCCAGCCGGCTGACAGTGCAGGAGGCGGTGCTCGGGGATGTGCGGGAGGACCGCATTGGCCAGGCCAGTCTCGATGGCCTGCGGATCGAGGCGGTGGCACGGGGCCCTTCCGGAACTGCTGTGGTGACGGCGGGCCGGGTCACGCTGAACGCCCTGGCCGTGCCAGCGGCCGGCTCCGGCCCCGCGGTAGATTGGCCCGCAGTGGCGGTGGAGCAGGCCGTGGCCGAAGGGCTGCGCGCGGAGGTCCAGGGCCGCGGCGATGCCGATCTCGGCCGCCTTACCCTGTCCGGCTACGCGCCCGGCCGGGCGCGGGAGGTGGTGATAGAGGGCCTTCGCCTCGATGACCGGCACAACCGGCATAATGGCGCGACCCGCATCCTGCTCGGCCGTGCCCGCCTGGCCGGCGCCGAGTTTCCGCGGATCGGCCAGCGCTTTGACCCCTGGGCCCTGGCCGCTGATGACGCCGTGCTGGAAGGCGCGGAGGTAACTGTCGAGAAGCAGAACGGCCGGGCGCGCCTGGGCCGCGCGCATCTCGGCAACTGGCGGAAGGGTCAGATCGCCAGCCTGGCTGCCGAAGGATTGTCGGTTTCGGGCGATACGCCGGACACCGGCCCCTTCACGGCGGAACTTGGCCGGTTGGCCCTCTCCGGGATCGCTGCGCGCGACACGGCCTATGCCATCGCCCATGACCTGAACCCGCCCCAGGCCGCCCCCGGCCAGGAGCAGGCAGGCGAGATGGAGGGCTTGGCTGTCTCGCAGAACGGGGCGCCGCTGCTTCGCCTGGGCTCCCTCCGCCTGCGCAATAGCTGGGAAGGGGCCGGAACGCCTGTGGCGCTGGGCTCTCTCGCCCTGGATGGCCTCGCGGTGGACCTGCCGGCCGGATATGGCGGGGACTGGCTCGCCAATCTTGGTTTCAAGGCCATCCTCGCCCGGATCGGCGTCCAGACGCGCCTGAACAGCGAGGAGCAGCGGCTGGTGACTGATCCCTTCACCATCCAGGCCACAGGCATGGCCAGCCTGGGCCTCAGCATGGATGTGCGGGGCTTCGAGGCGCCCGCGCCCGGCCAGCCCTCCGCCGCAAACGACGATCCCCTGGCGGTGATCAGCCGGTGGTCGGTCGCCGGATTTACCATCCGCTACACCGAGGAGGGCCTGGTCGGAGCGCTGCTCGCGCGGCAGGCGGCGCGGGAGCAGGTGCCGGAGGCGCAACTCCGCGAGCGCTATGCCCAGATGGTACTGCGTACCCCTGTGCCTGGGGCGAATGCGGGCAAAGAAGTCGCGGCCCTGCGGCCGATCCGCGAGGCCCTGGCGAGCTTCGCGCGTGACCCCGGCACGATTGAGATCAGCCTTCGGCCGCCCAAGCCCGTGCCGATGCTCGAACTAGCAGGCATCGTGGGGATGCCGCCCGAGCAGGCCGTACGGATCCTGAACCTCACCGTGACTGCCATCCCACCGCGCTGAGGGCCCGTCCTGGCCCCCAGCGCGTGGCTGGTCAGCCGGTCTGTGTGGCGGCGATGGCCGACATATTTACGATGCCCCGGGCCGTGGTGCTGGGCACCATGACATGCACGGGCTTGTTCATGCCCAGTAGGATCGGACCGAGCTGGAGGCCGTCAGCCGCCGCCTTCAGCAGGTTGTAGGCGATGTTGGCCGAATCGAGATTGGGGAAGACCAGCAGGTTTGCCGACCCGGTGAGGCGCCCATCGGGCACCGCGCGGTCGCGGATGGCGGGTTCCAGCGCGGCATCGGCATGCATCTCGCCATCCACCTCCAGGGAAGGATCGCGTTCCTGGATAAGCTTCAGCGCGCGGCGCATCTTGCGGGCGGAGGGAGCGTCGGAGGCACCGAAGGAGGAGTGGGAGAGCAGCGCCACGCGTGGGGTCACGCCAAAGGCGCGCACCTGCTCGGCGGCCAGGGTGGTCATCTCCGCGATCTGCTCCTCCGTGGGGTCCACCAGCAGGTGGGTGTCCACGAAGAACAGGGTGCCAGCGGGAAGGATCACGCCTGTCATCGCATAGACACGCCCCGCGTCAGGGCGCTTGCCCACGATGTCGAAGGCGAGATGCCACTGATTCATCCACTCGCCCGTGCCGCCCACGATGGCGGCATCCACCTGGCCGGTTTCCAGCAGCAGGGTGGCCGCGACCGTGGGGCGGGTGCGCAGCGCGCGGGCGGCGGCATCGGGCGGCATGCCGCGACGGCCGACCTTCCCCTGGTAGAGGGCGAGAAGAGGAGCGAGGACCTCGAAATCGGCGGAGGGATCGACCACGGTGACACTGCTTTCCAGGTCCATCCGCAGGCCCATGGCGCGAACCTTCTGGGCGATCACCTCGCGGCGGCCAATAATGACGGGGTCGGCGATGCCCTCGTCGAGCACGGTCTGCACGGCGCGCAGCGTGCGCTCGTCCTCGCCTTCGCCATAGGCGATGCGGCGGGCGGCGCCCCGGGCGGCGGCAAAAACGGGCCGCATCAGGTCGCCGGAGCGGAAGACGAAGCGCTCCAGCTCGCGCTTATAGGCGGCGAAGTCCTCGATGGGTCGCGTGGCTACCCCGGAATCCATGGCGGCGCGCGCCACGGCCGGCGCAATTTCCAGGATCAGGCGGGGATCGAAGGGCTTGGGGATGATGTAGTCCGGCCCGAAGATCGGGGCGTGGCCGCCATAGGCCGCCACCACCACCTCGCTCGCCTCCGCCCGGGCCAAGCGGGCAATGGCCTCCACGCAGGCGACCTTCATTTCCTCGTTGATCGTGGTCGCGCCCGCATCCAGCGCACCGCGGAAGATGAAGGGGAAGCAGAGGACATTGTTGACCTGGTTCGGGTAATCCGACCGGCCCGTGGCCACGATCGCGTCAGGCCGCGCGGCACGCACGGCCTCGGGCAGGATCTCCGGCTCGGGATTGGCCAGGGCCAGGATCAGCGGCTTCTCCGCCATGCTCGGCAGCCATTCCGCCTTCAGCACGCGCGGCGCGGAAAGGCCGAGGAAAACATCCGCATTCGGCAGCGCGTCCGCGAGCGTCCGGGCATTGGTGGCGCGGGCGTAACGCGACTTGTAGGGGTCCATCAGGACCTCGCGGCCCTCATAGACCACGCCCTCGATGTCGCAGACGGTGATGTTCTCGCGCTTCGCGCCCATCGCGACCAGCAGGTCGAGGCAGGCCAGCGCGGCCGCGCCGGCGCCCGAGGTGACGATCTTCGCCTGCTCGATGGGCTTGCCCTGCAGCAGCAGCCCGTTCCGCACGGCGGCCGCCACGATGATGGCGGTCCCGTGCTGGTCGTCATGGAAGACCGGAATCTTCATGCGGGCGCGCAAGGCGCGCTCGATCTCGAAGCATTCCGGCGCCTTGATGTCCTCGAGGTTGATGGCGCCGAAGCTTGGCTCCAGCACCGAAACGGCCTCGACGAACTTGTCGGGGTCGCGCTCATCGACCTCGATATCGATGGAGTCGATATTGGCGAACTTCTTGAAGAGGACCGCCTTGCCTTCCATCACCGGCTTGGAGGCCAGGGCGCCGATGGCACCGAGCCCAAGCACGGCCGTGCCATTGGTGATGACCGCGACCAAGTTGCCGCGGGCCGTGTAGTCATAGGCTGTCTTCGGATCGGCCGCGATCTCCATGCAGGCCGCCGCGACGCCGGGAGAATAGGCTAGGCCCAGGTCACGCTGGGTCGCCATACGCTTGGTCGGCTCGATGCTGAGCTTCCCGGGCCTCGGAAGCCGGTGATAGTCCAGAGCGGCTTTGCGGAAATCCTCGTCCATAGGGTCGTTATGGCCCTGCGGAGGCGGCGGCGCCAGCGGGGAACCCGCCCCTTCGCGCGGCGTTGGCCGCATACCAGCAAACGACGGAGGTGGTGATGGCAGGACCATCGGATGATCCCGGGGGCGAGCCGCGGCCCGGGGATCAGGCCCCGGCAGGGACGCCGGGCACGGAGGAGGTCGTCTGCCCGGAATGCCAGGGGAAGGGGGAGCTGATGGGCAAGCCCTGCCTGGCCTGTAATGGCACGGGCATGGTCAACCGGAATCCGGACAGCGAAGCGCCAGAACCAATGGGCTGATCTGCTTCCGGCCGGTCTGTGCCCTGAGGCGCCGGCGCGCTACATCGCGCGGCAGAGGCCGGGCGAGGTGCCCGGGGTGCTTTAGAGAGAAGATGGTGCGGTCAAGAAGATTCGAACTTCCACGGGGTTGCCCCCACCAGCACCTCAAGCTGGCGCGTCTACCATTCCGCCATGACCGCAGGCGGGAAGCAGCCCATCGGCTGCTCCGCGGCCGGGCGTATAACCGATGAGCGCGGCGGCGGCAACCGGGGCCGACGGCCCCCAATGGCTGATTTCCGACACACGCGTCACGGTGCCTGAGGCACTGGCGGCAATGGAGGCCCGCGTGGCCGGCATCCGCGCCGGCACGGCCGGGGAGGCGGTCTGGCTTGTGGAACACCCGCCCAGCTACACAGCCGGCACTTCCGCCCGGTCCGATGCGCTGCTGGACCCTCGCTTTCCGACCTATCAGGCCGGGCGCGGCGGCCAGTGGACCTATCACGGGCCCGGCCAGCGCACCGCCTATGTGATGCTGGACCTCACCCGCCCCCACGGCACCGTTCCCGCCCGGGACGTGCGCGCCTATGTCCATGGGCTGGAGGAATGGATGATCCGGGCCCTGGACCGCTTCAACATCCGTGGCGAGCGGCGGGAGGGCCGTGTCGGCATCTGGGTGGCGGACCGGACCAACGGCACAGAGGCCAAAATCGGCGCCATTGGCGTCCGCGTCTCCCGCTGGGTGTCCTGGCACGGCATCGCGCTGAATGTGGAGCCGGATCTTTCGCATTTCGGGGGCATCGTGCCTTGCGGCATCAGCGAACATGGCGTGACCAGCCTGCACGCGCTGGGCATCCTCGCGACGATGGAAGAGGCGGATTCCGCGCTCATGGCTGCCTGGACGGAGGTTTTTGGGAGCTAGTGGCAGACGCCACTACCGCTTTCCGGTTCTGACCAGGGCTGGCGCTTGCAAAATCCTGAAACAGAACGGAAAGGCGAGAAAAACTCCGGGCTGTCACGGTCTTGTCGGTGGTGCGGAAGGCATCCAGTGCGTATCCTGTGCGGGCTCCTCCAACCGCACAGGACGAAACATTGCCGGATCACCACACCCCGCTCATCGCCACCATCGCTCTTGGCCTGCTCCTCGCCTTCATCTTCGGAATAGCGGCTAACCGGCTGCGGGTCTCGCCGCTGGTCGGTTATCTCCTGGCCGGCGTCGCGGTCGGGCCCTTCACGCCCGGCTTCGTCGCGGACCAGGAACTGGCGAACCAGCTCGCCGAGATCGGCGTCATCCTGCTGATGTTCGCCGTCGGCCTGCATTTCTCGCTGAAGGACCTGATGGCGGTCCGTTCCATCGCGCTGCCCGGCGCGGTCGGGCAGATTATCGTGGCCACCCTGATGGGCATGGGGCTTGGCTGGCTGTTCAACTGGGGAATCGGCGGCGGCCTGGTCTTCGGACTCTCGCTCTCCGTTGCCTCGACCGTCGTGCTGATCCGGTCCCTTCAGGAACGCCGCATTGCGGAGACGGAGCGTGGCCGCATCGCTATCGGATGGCTCATCGTCGAGGACTTGGCGATGGTCCTCGCCCTCGTGCTGCTGCCGGCGATTGCGCCCGCGCTGAAGGGGGGCGTCGGCCTGTCCTTTGGCGAGCTCGCGGTCACCCTCGCCATTACTCTCGGCAAGGTTGCGGCCTTCATCGTGCTGATGCTGGTGGCTGGGCGGCGCATCATCCCCTGGGTGATGCACCACGCCGCCCATACGGGCTCGCGCGAACTGTTCCGGCTGGCGGTCTACGCGATCGCCCTCGGCGTCGCCTTCGGTGCGGCGGAACTGTTCGGCGTGTCCTTCGCCCTTGGCGCCTTCTTCGCGGGCATGGTGATGGGAGAAAGCCAGCTCTCCCAGCGCGCGGCTGAGGAGGCGCTGCCGCTGCGCGATGCCTTCGCCGTGCTGTTTTTCGTTTCCGTGGGGATGCTGTTCAACCCGCATATTCTCATCACCGCGCCCTTCGCGGTGCTGGCGGTGCTGGCGATCATTGTCATCGGCAAGTCGGCGGCTGCCTTCTTCATTGTGAAGGCTTTCGGCCATCCCACGGGCACCGCGCTGACCATCTCGGCCAGCTTGGCGCAGATCGGCGAATTCTCCTTTATCCTGGCCGGGCTCGGCGGAAGCCTGGGCCTGCTGCCGCCGGAGGGACGAGACCTGATCCTGGCTGGAGCCATCCTCTCCATCCTGGTCAATCCCTTCCTCTTTATTCTGGTGGAGAGACGGCGCACTGCCCTGCCGGCACGCGCTGCCGCGCCCAACCCGCACCCGGCCCCCGATCTGGCCGCACCCGCCGTGGCGGTGGTCCCGGCCGTCGTGCCGACCGCGCTGCCTGCCCAGCCGGCGAAGCCTGCGGACCCGGCTGATGCCGAACTGGTCGAAGTTCCGGCAATGCAGGACCACGACGTGGTGATCGGCTACGGCCGCGTCGGCTCCATCGTCGCTCGCGGGTTACGGGACGCCGGGCGCCCGGTGTTGGTCTTCGAGGATGCGGAGCGCATCGTGGGCACCGCCCGGACGGAGGGGTTGCCGGTTGTGCTCGGCAACGCCGCCGATCCCGAGGTCCTGGCGACGGCAAACCTGCCCGCCGCGCGCCGTCTCTTCATAACGGTCCCCGAAACCTTCGAGGCCGGGCAAGTCGTTGAGCAGGCCCGTGCGCTGAACGCCACGCTGGAGATCACCGCCCGCGCCCATTCGGACGAGGCAGTGGAGTATCTGGAACGACTCGGCGCGACCCGGATCATCATGAGCGAGCGCGAGGTTGCCCGCCGCATGCTGGAGAACGGGAACGGCTGACATTCCTCACCGTCCCGATCAGCCCGATTCTGAAAGATCCTTCAGAGTCGCGCCTGCGGAGCCTCCATCATGGCGGCTCCAGCTTCTCGCGCATCGGAGCCGGCGAAGCCTCGCCGGCCCGATGTTGGAAAGGAGCCTATTCCATGAGCTGCCGGACCTCAGGCGCTTTCGCCCTTCTTGCCGCCAGCTGGATCACCGCTGCCGGCGTCGCCCCCGCTTCTGCCGGGGGAATCACCCGTGACGCAGGACTGCGCGCAGAGGTGAACGCCGTGGTGACCGGCCCGGCCACAGGCCCATAAAAGGAAAGGGCGCCCCGAGGGGCGCCCTTCGTCTTTTCAGCATCCGCCCTGGCGGATTAGCGGCCGCTGTCGCGGAAGTCGCCTTCCCGCCAGCTGCGGTCCTTGCGTTCGCCACCGGCCATCTCCGGCCGACGCTGGCTCTGCCCGCCGGAACGCCCGGGCTGGCCACCGCCCGGCCGCCCCTGAGCCGGGCGCTGCCCGTCGCGCTGCGGACCGCCACGGCCCTGCTGGCCGCGCTGGTCGTCGCGCCGCGGCGGACGCTGCTGCTGCTGACGGTTCGGCCGGCGCGGCACGGGGCCGGTCGGGATATCGCCCTCAGCCGGCACCTGCTGGCGGGTCAGCCGCTCCACTGCGCGGAGCAGCGCAACCTCGTCCGGCGCCACCAGCGCCACCGCCTCACCCGAGGCGCCGGCACGGGCCGTGCGGCCGATGCGGTGCACATAGGTCTCCGGCACCTCCGGCAGGTCGTACTGGATGACGTGGGTCACGCCATCCACATCAATGCCGCGGGCGGCGATGTCGGTCGCCACCAGGATCGGGGCCGTGCCCTTCTTGAAGGCATCCAGCGCCCGCTCGCGCTGGCCCTGGCTCTTGTTGCCATGGATGGCACCGGCGGCGAGGCCGTCCTGCTCCAGCTGCTTCACGATGCGGTCGGCGCCGTGCTTGGTGCGGCTGAAGACCAGGGCCCGGCCCACGCCCTCGCCACGCAGCAGATCGGCCAGAATGGCGCGCTTGCCGTCGGCGCGGGTGTGGATGACGCGCTGGTTCACCCGCTCCGCCGTGGTGGCAACGGGCGTCACCTCCACGCGCACGGGGTCAGGCAGCAGTTCCTTTGCGAGCTTGGCGATGTCTTCCGGCATGGTGGCGGAGAAGAACATCGTGTGCTTCGTGCGGGGCAGCATGCCGGCCACGCGGCGGATCGACGGCCAGAAGCCGCGGTCCAGCATCTGGTCGGCCTCGTCGAGGACGAAGACCTCGATGCCGTCCAGCTTCATGGCGCGCTGGTTCAGCAGGTCCATCAGGCGGCCGGGGGTGGCGATCAGCACGTCCACGCCCTTCGCCATGGCCCGCTTCTGCGGGTTTTCCGGCACGCCGCCGAAGACCAGCGCGGTGCTCGGGCGGATGTGGCGGCCATAGGCCCGGATGCTCTCATGGATCTGCGAGGCAAGCTCGCGGGTCGGGGAGAGGATCAGGGCGCGGCAGGTGAAGGGCGCGGCGCGCTTCGGGTCAATCGCCAGGCGGTTCAGCAGGGGCAGCGCGAAGGCCGCGGTCTTGCCGGTGCCGGTCTGGGCGATGCCCAGCACGTCGCGGCCCTGCAGGGCGGCCGGGATGGCCTGGGCCTGGATGGGGGTAGGGGTGGTGTAGCCCTCTTCCTCAAGCGCACGCAGAAGGGGCGCCGCGAGGCCGAGCTCATTGAACTGTGTCATGGATTCCAATCGGGGCGGCCCATGCCGGGGCTGCCAAGGCGGGTGGAGGCGCCCCGCGTGTCCGGTCGCATCCAGGTATCGGAAGGTCTGAACGCCCCGGTCAGGGCCGCGCGCATCATTGCGCGAGGCGGCCGTCTCACGCGGCCGGGACGTGGCCTCGGCAGATCGCCGGGCACGGGATGAAGATGGGGCAAGCCGTGTTGCGGCGCAAGATCCCAGTGGGCATGGACGGCCGCGCTTGACGCAGGGCGGCTCGGCGGCCACGAGGGGGCATGGGCCGGCACCCCTTTCCAGGCTAGGTATCGTGAGCCGTTGGCGCCGCTGGCTCGCCTGGGCCGCCCTGATCCTGCTCGTAGGGCCGCTGGCCCTCATCCTGGTCTTCCGCGTCCTGCCCCCACCTGTCACGCCGCTGATGCTCATCCGCCTGGTGCAGGGAGAGGGGCTGCGGAAGGACTGGGTACCGCTCGGAGCCATGGCGTCTGCCCTGCCGCAGGCCGTGATCGCCGGAGAGGACAACCTTTTCTGCGAGCAGGCCCTGGGCTTCGACTTCAAGGCGCTCCGGGGTGAGGTCGATGCCTGGATGGACGGGGATCGCCCGCGCGGCGCCAGCACCATCACCATGCAGACCGCCAAGAACCTGCTGCTCTGGCCCGGCCGCGATCCGGTGCGGAAGCTGATCGAGGCCTGGCTGACCCCGCAGGTCGCCCTGCTCTGGCCGAAGGACCGGGTGCTGGAGGTCTATCTGAACATCGTGGAGTTCGGCCCGGGCATCTATGGTGCCGAGGCCGCCGCCCGCGCCTTCTTCGGCAAGCCGGCCGCGGCGCTTACGCGGCGCGAGGCGGCCCGGCTGGCGGCGGTGCTGCCAAGCCCGCTGCACTGGTCCCCCGCGCGACCGTCGGAGTATGTCCTGCGGCGGGCCGGGCTTATTGAGCGACGCATGGGACAGCTCGGCTCGTTGCTGGACTGCGCGCGACCGGCCTCGTGAAAGGCCGGGCCGCCGTTCAGAGGGTCGGCTTTCGCTGGAAGCCCGGCTCATCCGGCAGGGCGGCGAAGCTCTCCTGGATGCGGTCCACCCGGGCCGCCAACGGGCCGCGCCGGGCGGCGAGCAGCACGGCGCCCACCGCCGACTCCTCCCCGGCCAGCAGCGCCTCCACCGAGCCGTCGGCGCGGTTCCGCACCCAGCCGCTCAGCCCGGCGGCCGTCGCCTCCCGCACCAGCCAGTCGCGATAGCCCACGCCCTGCACCCGACCCTCGATGCGCAGGAGCCGGGCCTTCACCGGGACAGCTCCAGCAGCCGCGCGGCCAGGGCGATGTCGGCGGCGATGCGGGCCCGGCGCTCCAGCGCCTCGGCATCCGCACCCCAGAAGGATTCCTGGTAAGTCTCGTCCAGCGCGGCCAGCCGGTGCGCCTCCGCCGCATCCACCCGCCCGGCCGAGAGGGCGAGCCCCAGGACCAGGCTGCCCATCGCCGGCACCGCGATGCCGAGCGCCGAAAGGCCAAAGGGCGAATGGGCCGCCACCGCAGCGTGCAGGGCGCGCAGCGAGTCCGGCGGTTGCGCCACATGGACGATGCCGGTGGTGATCCGCAGGGGCGCGTCATATTGCAGGGCCGCCCAGTCCAGGATCGGCTGCCAGTTCTCCGCCTGCAGCGCGGCCAGCCTGCGATCCTCGGCACGGTAGCAGAGCAGGTCGCTCTCCCCGTATTCGGCGATGGCAGCGGCGCTCGGCGCCGGGTCGGGCGCGATGCGGTCCACGGCGGTGCCCACCAGCCGGGTGAGGGGCACCTCCTCCATTGTCATCTCTCTACCCTTGGCGCCGCCGGCCGCGTCCCACTCGGCTGCGACAGCCTCGGCCAGGGGCAGACTTGGCAGGTGCAGCGTGGTGCCGCCCGGCAGCCGCAGCGGGCGTCCATCCAGGGCGATGCCCCAGCCGGCCTCCATCTGCTGGACGGCGGCCTGATCCCAGAATCTCTTCATGGCCGGGAATTGGGGGCGCGGGGGGGGACATGGCAAGTTGCGCCCCATGGGTTCGGTAATGATCTACGCCGCCGCGGCGCTGGCCGAGATTGGAGGATGCTTCGCCTTCTGGGGCTGGCGACGGCTGGGCTGGCCCGTCTGGGCGCTGCTGCCCGGCCTGGCTTCCCTGGCCCTCTTCGCCTGGCTCCTGACCCTGGTGGAAAGCTCGGCGGCCGGACGGGCCTATGCGGCCTATGGCGGTGTCTATGTCGCGGCGTCCCTGGTCTGGCTCTGGGCGGTGGAAGGGCGAGCGCCCGATGCCTGGGACCTGGGTGGTACTGCGCTCTGCCTGCTGGGCGCGGGGGTGATCCTGTGGGGCGGGGGCGCCGGCCGCTAGGCCGGGCATCCATTTCTTCTTCCCGCCCGGGTCCGGGGAGGAGAGAAAGCTTCCTCCCTCTCCGAAGTCCCGTCCTGTTCAGATCTCGAAGGCTTCGCCGATCGCCGGCACGCGGACCCGGCCGGCCTGGTCGCCCATTGCCTGGATGAAGGCATCGGCCGACTTGTCGATGATCGGGAAGGTCCCGAAGTGGCAGGGCAGCACCACCGGCACATCCGGCAGGAACCGCTTCATCGCCAGCGCCGCGCCCTTCGCGCCCATGGTGAAGCGGTCGCCCACCGGCACGATCGCCACCTTCGGCTCGTACAACTCCGCGACCAGCGCCATGTCGGAGAACACGTCGGTGTCGCCCATGTGGTAGACGACCGGATCCTTCCCGTTCTTCGGCGTCAGCACCACCCCATTCGGCAGGCCGAGATCCATGATCACGCCGTTCTCGTCCGGCGTGGAGGAGGAATGGAAGGCGATCGTCAGCGACACCGTGAACTCGCCCTGGTCGGTCGTACCGCCAGTGTTCATCATGTCGACCTTCTCGACGCCCTTGCCCTTGAGATAACCGCAGATCTCGGCGTTCGAGACGACCTTCGCGCCAGTCGCCTTCGCGATCGCCACCGTGTCGCCGATATGGTCGCCATGCCCATGCGTCAGCACGATATGGGTGCAGCCCTTCGAGGCTTCCTCGACCGTGCCCTTGAAGGTGGAGTTCCCCGTCAGGAAGGGATCGACCAGCACCACCGCGCCGCCGATCTCAAACCGATAGGCCGAGTGCCCGAACCAAGTGATCTTCATGCCTTCCTCCTCGCCAGGCGTGCCCTGCGGGCACGCCCAATGGACGGCAATGGTGTAGCGAGGGTGGCAGCAGGCGGCCAGAAGCCCCGGCGCAAAACTCCGGGAAGGGCAGGTGCCCTTAGCCCGCGTCGCTTGTCATCTGGCCGACTTCGTCCGGGCCGGCGGTTTCCCGTTCGACCGGGCTTTCCCCTTGCGGCGCGCCGCCGAAGGCGCCCAGAACCAGGGGATCAAGCCCCTGGCCGCCCGCCGCGATCCGGGCCTCAAGCCCCTCCCGCATCACACGGGTCCAGAAAGAGGCGATATGGTCGGCGATCCCCGCCCGCGCTTCCTCCGGCGGATAGGCACGGAAGAAATCCGCGATCTGGTTCGCCATGCGGACCAGCTTCTCGTCACCCGTCATATCGGTGTTCTCTCCCGCACGCGGTCCATGCCGTGGAACACCGCGACCGTGTCGCGTCGCGCCACGGCCACCAGATTCATGTCCAGCGCCCGCGCCCGCTCCAGCGCCAGCGCCGTGGGTGCGGATATCGCCACCAGGGTGCGCGCGCCGATCGAGGCCGCCTTCTCCACCAGCTCAAAGGAACAGCGGCTGGTCACGATGACGAAGCCTTCCGCCGCCCTGATGCCATCGCGCATCAGCGCGCCGGCCAGCTTGTCCAGCGCGTTGTGCCGCCCGACATCCTCGCGCACCGCATGAAGGCTGCCGTCAGCCCGTGCGAAGGCCGCCGCATGCACGGCGCGCGTCTCATCATTCAAAGGCTGTGATTCCTCCAGCGCCGCCAGGGCGCGCCGGATGGCCGGCACGTCGATGGCCGGTGCCGCTCCCTCGGGCCGCAGGCCCTGCGGCATCTGGTCCAGCTCCTCGATCCCGCAGAGCCCACAGCCCGTGCGCCCGGCAATCGAGCGCCGCCGCGCCAGATGCGCGGTCAAGGCCGTGGGCGCCAGCCGGATCGCGAGGCGCAGCCCGCGCGGGTCCTCCTCCACCTGAACTTCCCGAATGCCCGAGGCGTCCGTGATGATCCCCTCGGTCAGGCTGAACCCGTAGGCGAAATCCTCAAGATCCGAGGGCGTCAGCATCATCACCGCGAAAGGCACGGTGGAATAGACGAGGCTGACCGGCACTTCCTCCGGCACCGCGCGCGTGGTCGGGCGGATCTCCCCATCGGCCGCCACGACCAGCGCGGGGGCAGGGCGGCTACTCGGCGGCAGGGACATCCGCCGCGATCCGCTTGAGGTTGGCCTCGCCCAGGGCGAACTCCTCCTGCCAGGCCGAGGGCTGGTTCGTCCGCCGCACCTGCACCGCCGTCACCTTGTATTCCGGGCAGTTCGTCGCCCAGTCCGAGTAATCCGTCGTCACCACATTCGCGCCCGTCTTCGCGTGGTGGAAGGTGGTGTAAACCACGCCCGGCTGCATCCGCTCGCTGATCACGGCGCGAAGAGCGATCTCGCCGGACCGGCTCTCCAGCGCCACCAGCTCCCCATCCCGGATCCCGCGATGCTCGGCATCGAAGGGATGGATCTCCAGCACGTCCTCCTCATGCCAGCGGCTGTTCTCGGTGCGCCGGGTCTGCGCGCCGACATTGTACTGGGAGAGGATGCGCCCGGTGGTCAGGATCAGCGGGAAGCGCGCGCCGGTGCGCTCATCCGTGGGCACGAATTCCGTGATCATGAACCGGCCCTTGCCGCGCACGAAGCGGTCCACATGCATCATGGGCGTGCCCAGCGGCGCCGCCTCGTTGCAGGGCCACTGCACCGAGCCCACCGCTTCCAGCTTGGCATAGGACACGCCGGCGAAACTGGGCGTCAGCCGCGCGATCTCGTCCATGATCTCGGAGGGATGGCGGTATTCCATCGGGAAGCCCAGCGCGTTGGACAGCGCCATCGTCACTTCCCAATCCGCCATGCCGCCCAGCGGCGCCATCACCCTGCGCACGCGGTTGATGCGCCGCTCCGCATTGGTGAAGGTTCCATCCTTTTCCAGGAAGGAGGATCCCGGCAGGAAAACATGGGCATATTTGGCCGTCTCGTTCAGGAACAGGTCCTGCACGATGACGCATTCCATCGCCGCCAGCCCGGCCGTGACATGCTTGATGTCGGGATCGGACTGCGCGATGTCCTCGCCCTGGATGTAGATGCCCTTGAACCGGCCGCCCACGGCCTGGTCCAGCATGTTCGGGATGCGAAGGCCCGGCTCCGAGGACAGCGGCACGCCCCAGGTTGCCTCGAACATCTCCCGCGTCGCGTCGTCCGACACATGGCGATAACCGGAGAACTCATGCGGGAAGGAGCCCATGTCGCAGGCTCCCTGCACGTTGTTCTGCCCGCGCAGGGGGTTCACGCCGGCGCCAAGCTTGCCAATATTCCCCGTGGCCATCGCCAGATTGGCCATGGCCATCACGGTGGTGGAGCCCTGGCTGTGCTCCGTCACGCCCAGCCCGTAATAGATCGCCGCCGCCCCGCCCGTGGCATAGAGCCGTGCCGCCGCGCGCACGCGGTCCGCCGGCACGCCCGTGATCGGCTCCACCGCCTCCGGAGAGTTCTTCTCCTGCGCGATGAAGCGAGCCCAGCTCTCGAACTCCGCTAGGTCGCAACGCTCGCGCACATAATCCTCGGCGACCAGCCCTTCCGTTACCACTACATGGGCCAGCGCATTCACCAGCGCGACGTTGGTGCCCGGCAGAAGCTGGAGGTGATGCTCCGTCCTGATATGCGGCGACTTCACCAGATCGATCCGGCGGGGATCGGCCACGATCAGCCGCGCCCCCGCCCGCAGCCGCTTCTTCATGCGGCTACCGAAGACCGGATGCGCATCCGTGGGATTGGCGCCGATCACCAGGATCACATCGGCATGGTCCACCGAGGCGAAATCCTGCGTCCCCGCCGAGGTCCCCAGTGTCGTCTTCAGCCCGTAGCCCGTGGGGGAGTGGCAGACCCGCGCGCAGGTATCGACATTGTTGTTGCCGAAGGCGCCGCGGATCATCTTCTGGACGAGGAAGGTCTCCTCATTGGTGCAGCGGGAGGATGTGATGCCCCCGATCGCATCCTGCCCATACTTCGCCTGGATCCGCCGCAACTCGGAGGCCGCGTGGCTGATCGCCTGTTCCCAGGACACCTCGCGCCAGGGATCGGTGATCCGCGCACGGATCATCGGCTTCGTGATGCGGTCCTTGTGCGTGGCGTAGCCGAAGGCGAAGCGCCCCTTCACGCAGGAATGGCCCTCATTCGCCTTGCCATCCTTGTAGGGCACCATACGGACGAGCTGGTCGCCCTTCATCTCCGCCTTGAAGGAGCAGCCCACGCCGCAATAGGCGCAGGTCGTCACCACCGAATGCTCCGGCGTGCCCGCCGCGATCACCGACTTCTCATTCAGCGTCGCCGTCGGGCAGGCCTGCACGCAAGCGCCGCAGGACACGCATTCGGAGGACATGAAATCCGTCCCGCCCGGCGAGACCTTCGAACCGAAGCCGCGCCCCTCCATGGTCAGCGCGAAGGTGCCCTGCACCTCCTCGCAGGCCCGGATGCAGCGCGAGCAGGCGATGCACTTCGAGGCCTCGAAGGTGAAATACGGGTTACTCTCATCCTTCGGCGCATCAAGGTGGTTCGCGCCATCATAGCCGTAGCGCACCTCCCGCAGCCCGACCGCGCCCGCCATCTCCTGCAACTCGCAGTCGCCATTGGCCGAGCAGGTCAGGCAGTCCAGCGGATGGTCGGAGATATACAGCTCCATCACCCCGCGCCGCCGCTTGGCGATGGCGTCGTTCTGGGTGTGCACCACCATCCCATCCTCGGCTGGGGTGGTGCAGGAGGCCGGAAAGCCCCGCCGCCCTTCGATCTGCACGAGGCAGAGGCGGCAGGAGCCGAAGGGTTCCAGGCTGTCCGTCGCGCAGAGCTTCGGGATCTTCGTCCCCAGCGTCATCGCCGCCGCCATCACGGAGGTGCCGCGCGGCACCGCCACCGCATGCCCGTCGACGGTGAGGGTGACGGTGTCCTTGGCCAGCCGGATCGGCGTGCCGTAATCGGTTTCCTGGATCAGGGCCATTGGTCCGTCTCCCTCACTCCGCCGCCTGGGGCATGGCCCGGCGCGCGGCGTCGAAATCCTCGGGGAAATGCTTCAGCGCGCTGCCGACCGGCACGGGCGTCAGTCCGCCCATGGCGCAGAGCGAGCCATCCGTCATCAGTTCCAGCAGGTCGTCCAGCAGCACGCGGTTCTTCGCCGGCTGCACCCCGGCGGTGATGCGGTCCACCACCTCCATCCCGCGCACAGCGCCGATGCGGCAGGGCGTGCACTTGCCGCAGCTCTCGGCCGCGCAGAATTCGAAGGCGAAACGGGCCTGCTGGGCCAGGTCCACGCTGTCGTCAAACACCGTCACGCCGCCATGGCCCAACAGCCCGCCGACGCGCGCGAAAGCTTCGTAGTCCATCGGCGTATCCAGCAGCGCCTCCGGGAAATACGCTCCCAACGGCCCGCCCACCTGCACGGCGCGGAAAGGCCGCCCCGTCGCGGTGCCGCCACCCCATTCCTCGATCACGGCGCGCAATGGCAGGCCGAAGGGCAGTTCCACCAGCCCCCCGCGCCGCACATTCCCAGCGATCTGCACGGCCAGCGTGCCCAGAGACCGCCCGGTGCCGAATTCCGCATAGGCCTTCGCGCCATGCTCCATGATCCAGGGCACGGCGGCGAGGGACAGCACGTTGTTCACGACGGTCGGCTTGCCGAACAGCCCCTCGATCGCCGGCAGCGGCGGCTTGGCGCGCACCACGCCCCGCTTGCCCTCCAGCGAGTTCAGCAGAGAGGTTTCCTCGCCGCAGATATAAGCCCCGGCGCCGACCCGCACCTCCAGATCGAAGGCGCGGCCCGATCCCGCGACATTCTCGCCCAGCCACCCGGCCCGGCGCGCGGCCAGGATCGCCGCCCGCATGGTTCGCACGGCATGCGGGTATTCCGATCGCGTGTAGATGAAGCCCTTCGTCGCTCCGACTGCGATGCCCGCGATCGTCATGCCCTCGATCAGGCAGAAGGGATCGCCCTCCATCAACATGCGGTCGGCGAAGGTCCCGCTGTCGCCCTCATCGGCGTTGCAGACCACGTATTTCCGGTCTGCCTGGGCGAGCCGCACCGTGTTCCACTTGATGCCCGTGGGAAACCCAGCCCCACCGCGTCCGCGCAGGCCGGAAAGCTTCACCTCATCGACGATCGCCTCGCCAGACATGGCCAGGGCCTTCTCCAGCCCCGCGAAGCCGCCATGGGTCCGGTAATCCTCCAGCGATAGCGGATCAACGATGCCGCAGCGGGCAAAGGTCAGCCGTGTCTGCCCGGCGAACCAGGGATGCTCCTCTGGCCGCCCAATTCGCAGCGGATGCGCGCCGCCCTGCAGGAAGCCCGCCTCGAACAGCGAGGCCACATCGGAGGCTTCCACCGGCCCATATCCGATCCGTCCCTCGGGGGTTTCCACCTCCAGCAGCGGCTCCAGCCACACCGCGCCGCGCGTGCCCGTCCGTACCAGCTCCAACGCGATACCGCGCAGCCCAGCCTCGGCCCGCAGCGCGCGCAGCACATCCTCGGCGCCCAGCGCCTCCGCCGCCGCGTCCTGGGGCAGGTAGATCCGCCTCATGCCCGCTGCGCCTCCTGCACCAGCGCGTCCAGCTTCGTCTCGGTCACCCGCGCCACCGACCGCCCATCCATCATCGCGGAAGGCGCGCAGGCACAGAGCCCGAGGCAGAAGACCGGCTCCACCGTCAGGCTGCCATCCGCCGTGGTGCCTCCCCAGTTGATGCCCAGCCGCGCGAGCAGTCCGGCTGAAAGGGCTTCAGCGCCGCGCGACTGGCAGGATTCCGCCCGGCACAGCTTCAGCACATGCCGCCCCGGCGGGGCCGCGCGAAAGTCGTGATAAAAGGTGACCACCCCATGCACCTCGGCGCGGGAGAGATTCAGCGCCTCCGCCACCAGCGGCACAGCCTCATGCGGCACGCAGCCGAATTCCTCCTGTAGCGCGTGGAGGATGGGCAGAGTGGCGCCCTCCAGCCCCGCATGGGTGCCGATGATTTCGACAGCCAGCGCCTCGTCCCAGTGCGGTGTAGGGTTAACAGGGCGGAACTCGGTGGTCAGTGCGGACATACGCTCCCCATGATCGGGAATTCTTCATTTCGTCCGACAATCCGGCGCCGGATCACGCCGGAAATCAAGAAGGCGTTCCCGTAGTGCGATTGAAAAATCCTATCAAAGTTCTCCGCGCGCCTCGGAGAGTAGCTGCGCCTCCGCCAGCAGGGCGGCGGTCAAGGGCGGCATCGGATCATGCTGTGGCACTACCAGCCCGATCCGGTACTCGGCATCCGGCGAGGCCAGGGGGATGGCCTGAAGTCCGCCCGCCGCACCCATGCTGTTCGCCACGCTCTCGGGCAGCACCGTCATCCAAAGCCCGCTGCGGACATGCGCGATAAGGGCCACGATGGAGTTGGACTCCACCGTCGCCTCTACTTCCACCCCTGCCTGCTGGAGCAGCCGGTCCATGATCCGCCGGTTCTGCATATCCGGCGTCAGTAGGCAGAGTGGTTGTCCCGCCAGTTCCGCCCAGCCCACGGAAGCGCGCGAGGCCCAGGGGGAACTCGCCGGCACCACCAACCGGTAGCGCTCGGTATAGAGCGGCACGCTCCGCACCCGGCCCAGCGGCTCGTTGCCAATATAGGTGATGCCAGCATCGGCCTCGAAATTCGCCAGCATTTCCGTCACCCCCGCCGAGGTCTGGGAGAGGATGGTGAAGCGGATTCCCGGATGCCGCTTCCGGCAGGCGATGGTCAGGGCGGGCACCATGGCCAGGGCTGTCGGAATCACCGCCAGCCGCAGATGCCCGGTCAGCCCGGCCCGCATGGCCCGTAACTCCTGTCGCATGGAGCGCACATCGCCGAGCAGGCGTTTGGCCCATTCGACAACCGTCTCCCCCTCCGGCGTCAGCCCCTGGAAACGGGAGGAGCGGTGCACGAGCAGCACGCCCAGCTCCGATTCAAGCTGCTTGATCCCGGCCGAGAGCGTCGGCTGCGCCACCCCGCAGGCCTCCGCCGCACGCCGGAAGTTCCGCTCCCGCGCGACGGCTACCAGGAAGCCGAGCTTGTCGATCATGGTCCCTCCGGCCAGGCATCAGAGGGGGAGAAAAGGGAAAGAGGTCCGGCGCCGTCAGGCGTCCCGCCCCGCCACCACCCGGCCGATGCAAGGATTGCCACCGAGCCAGTAGCACAGCTCCGCCGGCGCCCCGATCCGGAACAGGGCGAGGTCGCAGCGCATCCCAGGCGCCAGCAGGCCGCGATCCGTCATGCCCAGCGCCGCCGCGGCATGGCGCGTCACGCCCAGCAGCGCCTCCTCCACCGTCAGGCGGTACAGGGTGCAGGCCATGTTCAGCATCAGTAGCAGGGATCGGGCAGGGGAGGAGCCGGGATTCATATCGGTCGCCACGGCCATTCGCAGACCGGCCGCCCGCATCGCCGCGATATCGGGGTGCCGTTCCTCCCGGATGAAATAGGTCGCCCCGGGCAGCAGCACCGCCACCGTTCCAGCCGCCGCCATCGCCGCGAGGCCCTCGGCCGAGGCATGCTCCAGGTGATCGGCAGACAGCGCCCCGAAGCGCGCGGCCAGCGCCGCCCCGCCCAGATCGCTCAACTGGTCCGCATGCAGCTTCACCGGCAGCCCATGCCGCCGCGCCGCATCGAACACCGCCTCGGTCTCGGCGACGGTGAAGGCGATGCGCTCGCAAAAGGCATCGACGGCGTCGGCCAGTCCCTCGGCCGCCAGCGGCGCGATCATCCCCGCCACGAGCGCGGCATACTCACCCTGCCGGCCCCTGTATTCCGGCGGCACGGCATGGGCGCCGAGGAAGGAGGTCGCCACCGACACCGCCCGCTCCCGCGCCAGCCGGCGTCCCACGCGCAGCATCCGCCGCTCCGCCTCGAATTCCAGCCCGTAGCCGGACTTCACCTCGATGGTCGTGACGCCCTCGGCCAGCAGCCCGTCCAGCCGCGGCAGCGCGGCCGCCAGAAGCTCATCCTCGCTCGCTTCCCGCGTGGCCCGCACGGTGGAAAGGATACCGCCCCCCTCCCGCGCGATCTGCTCGTAGCTGACGCCCGCCAGCCGCCGCTCGAATTCCGCCGCACGGTTGCCGCCGAAGACGAGATGGGTGTGGCAATCCACCAGCCCGGGCAGCAGCCAAGCCCCATCGCAATCCACCACCGGAGCGTCATGCGCGGGCAGCTCGGCACACGGCCCAACCCAGGCGATATGCCCGTCCTTCGCGGCCACTGCCCCGTCCCGCACAACGCCGAGCCCCTCGGCCATGGTGCAGAGATGGGCGTTTACCCAGACGCGGTCGAAATCAGCCATCGACCAGCGCGGAGAAGCGCCCCCTTTCGATCAGCCAGGACACGGCCGCGATATCCGGCGCCATGAAACGGTCAGCGTCCCAGGCCGCGGCGACGCCCCGGACCAGGGCATGCGCTGCCTCCAACGGCTCGGAGGAGCGCAGCGGCCGATGGAACTCGATGGCCTGGGATGCCGCCAGCAGCTCGATCGCCAGGATATCCCGCAGGTTGCGTGTCATGGTCAGCAGCCGCAACGCCGCCCCGGTGGCCATGCTCACATGGTCCTCCTGGTTGGCCGAGGTTGGCAGGCTGTCCACGCTGCGCGGATGAGCGAGGGACTTCTGCTCGCTGGCCAGCGCGGCCGCCGTCACCTGCGCGATCATGAAGCCGGAATTCAGTCCGCCCTCCCGCACCAGGAAGGCCGGCAGGCCGGAGAGCGCAGGATCGGTCAGCAGCGCGATCCGCCGCTCCGACAGCGCACCGATCTCGGCCAGGGCCAGCGCGATGTGATCCGCCGCGAAGGCCACCGGCTCCGCATGGAAATTCCCACCCGAGAGCACCTCACCTTCCGTGACCAGCGGGTTGTCCGTCACCGCATTCGCCTCGCGTTCCAGCACGGAAGCGGCATGGTCCAGCGCGTCCAGGCAGGCCCCCATCACCTGGGGCTGGCAGCGGATGGAATAGGGATCCTGCACGCGGGGGTCGTTCACGCGATGGCTCTCGCGGATGGCACTGCCGGCCATCAATCCGCGCAGAGCCGCAGCCGCCCGGATCTGCCCGATCTGTCCTCGCAAGGCGTGAATGCGGGGGTCGAAGGGCGTGTCGGAGCCGCGCACGCCCTCCGTGCTCATCGCGCCCGCCACCAGGCCAGTGCGGAACAGGTCCTGGGCACGGAACAGCGCGGCGAGCGCGATGGCGGTGGAAACCTGCGTGCCATTCAGCAGCGCCAGCCCTTCCTTCGGCCCCAGCGGCAGTGGCGAGAGCCCGACATGCGCCAGTGCCTCTGCCCCCGGCACCGGCTTGCCGTCGATCAGCGCCTCACCCTCGCCGATCAGTACCATCGACAGATGGGCCAGCGGCGCCAGGTCGCCTGAGGCGCCGACGGAGCCGCGCGCCGGGATCACCGGCAGCACATCGGCCTCCAGCAGCCGCAGAAGCGTCTCTACCGTCTCCTCGCGCACCGCTGAGGCACCGCGCGCCAGCGACAGGGCTTTCAGCGCCAGCACGAGCCGCGTCACCGGCCGGGGCAGGGGCTCGCCCACGCCCGAGGCATGGCTCCGCACGAGGTTCAACTGCAACTGCACCAGCGCATCCGGCGCAATCCGCGTGCCCGCCAGCTTCCCGAAGCCGGTGTTCACGCCATACATCACCTCGCCGGATGCAAGCCGGGCGGCCAGGGCCGAATGGCTCGCCCGCACCGCTTCCCGCCAGCCATCGGCCAGCCGCAGCGGCGCACCCTCCATTACGGCCCGCAGAACATCGAGCGTCCCGGCGCCCGGCGCCACCTGCGCTTCATGCACCATGGCGAATTCCCTTCTTCACGCTGCGCCATGTCACTTGCCTGACCCTGCCATCCGGTGCGAATTCGAACCGAAGGGGAGGGAAATCGCTATGCATCCAGCGCTGCAACGACAGGTCGCGGTGTTGCTGGCCCAGTTCATGCGCGGCACCGGCGAGGCATGGATCGGCATTGCCGGAATCGAGCGGCTCGGGATCGGGCAGCGCTTTCCGCCGACCATGCGCCTCGGCGGCCGGCTGGAGCCGATCGCGGGCGTACCGCCCAGCCGCGGCTTCGTCTGGGTGCAGGGTACGGAGCCCGAATTGTGGCTGGACCCCGATGCCGATCACCGCGCCCTTTACGCCCGTTTCGCGGAGGAGCGGCTGGGGGTGACCAATCTGCCTTCCAGCACGGTGCTGAACATCGATCACGTTTTTCCTCGCACGGCCGGCGCGAAAGACGGGCTGTCGCATGTCCGCATGCTGGCCGTTCCCAGCGCGTCCAACCAGGCGGCCGGACGAACGGTCGAGAAACGCATGTCTCAGCGCGCCGGGGTGGCGCCCAGCCGGAAGCAGGTGCGCCACGCAACCTGGGTGAGCATCGGCAAGGCGGTGGGCTTCGCCGGGTGGGAGCATCTTCCCGACAGCACCGATCCGGCCGCCAACGACGCCCAGGTCAACGCGCTGTTCGATCACCTGGCTGCCCAGGGCATCCTGCCGCCAGCCGGTGCGCTGGAGCGCAAGCTGACCTCCGCGACGCTGACCCGCCACCGCTAGCCTCACGAACCGAGCATGGGCAGATCCAGCCCATATTCCCGTGCGCAGGCCTTCGCGATGTCATAGCCCGCATCGGCATGGCGCATGACGCCGGTGGCCGGATCGTTCCACAGCACCCGCCTGATACGCCGCGCGGCATCCGGTGTGCCGTCGCACACGATCACCATGCCCGCATGCTGCGAATATCCCATGCCCACGCCGCCGCCATGATGCAGCGACACCCAGGTGGCCCCGGATGCCGTGTTCAGCAGCGCATTCAGCAGGGGCCAGTCGGAAACGGCATCCGACCCGTCCAGCATCGCCTCCGTCTCCCGGTTGGGCGAGGCGACGGAGCCGGAATCCAGATGGTCCCGCCCGATCACCACAGGAGCCGAAAGCTCTCCCTTTGCCACCATCTCATTGAAGGCCAGACCCAGCTTGTGTCGCTGCCCCAGACCCACCCAGCAGATGCGCGCCGGCAGGCCCTGGAAGGCGATGCGCGCCTGCGCCATGTCCAGCCAGCGGTGCAGATGCGGATCGTCGGGGATCACCTCGCGTACTTTCGCGTCGGTCTTGCGGATATCCTCGGGATCGCCACTCAGCGCCGCCCAGCGGAAGGGTCCAACGCCCCGGCAGAACAGGGGGCGGATATAGGCGGGCACGAAGCCCGGAAAGCCGAAGGCGTCCTGCAGTCCGTCATCCTTGGCCATCTGCCGGATGTTGTTGCCGTAATCCAGCACGGCGCTGCCCATGCGCTTGAAGTCCAGCATGGCCTGTACATGCGCGACCATGCTGCGCTTCGCCGCGGCGGCAACGGCCTTCGGATCGGTCTCGCGCTTCGCCTGCCACTGCTCCAGCGTCCAGCCCGCGGGCAAATAGCCGTTGGCGGGATCATGCGCGCTGGTCTGGTCCGTCACGATGTCCGGCACCACGCCGCGCCGCACCAGTTCCGGGAACACCTCCGCCGCATTGCCCAGCAGCCCGACGCTGATCGCCCGCTTCTCAATGCAGGCCGTGCCGATCATCGCCAGCGCCTCGTCCAGGCTGGCGGTCCAATGATCCAGGTAGCGCGTCTCAAGCCGCTTCTCGATGCGGCTCGGCTGGCATTCCACCGCCAGCACGCAGGCACCTGCGAAAACGCCGGCCAGGGGCTGCGCGCCGCCCATCCCGCCCAGCCCAGCCGTCAGGATCCAGCGCCCCGTGAGATCCCCACCGAAATGCTGCCGCCCGGCTTCCGCGAAGGTCTCGTAAGTGCCCTGCACGATCCCCTGGGAACCGATATAGATCCAGGATCCGGCGGTCATCTGCCCGTACATCATCAGTCCCGCGCGATCGAGCGCGTTGAAGTGATCCCAGTTCGCCCAGGCCGGCACGAGGTTGGAATTGGCGATCAGCACGCGCGGCGCATCCGCATGCGTCTCGAACACGCCCACGGGTTTGCCGGACTGCACCAACAGGGTCTGGTTGTCCTCCAGCCGCCGCAGCACGTCGCAGATCACCTCATAGCTGCGCCAGTTCCGCGCCGCCCGCCCGATGCCGCCATAGACGACCAGTTCGGCGGGATTCTCCGCCACCTCGTCATCCAGGTTGTTCATCAGCATCCGCAAGGGCGCTTCCGTCACCCAATGCTTGGCAGAAAGCTGGCTTCCGCGCGGGGCACGGATCGCGGGCGCGTTGCGGAAGCGGTCGTTGTCGCTGTTGTTTCCCACGGGGCCATCCTCAAAAGCTGTAATGCCCGTCCGGCCCATCCTGCATCCGGTATCGGCCGGATAGCTCAAAACGGCTGGCAGGCTGGGTGAGGCGGGAGAAAGTCGTGGCCTCGCCACGGCGGAAGGTGCGGCGGCGGATCACCAGGCAGGGGTCGCGCGATCCCACCTCCAGAAGACGCGCGATGGGGGCACCCGGAAGGATGGCGGTGACCGCCTGCTCCATCTCCGTCACCTCACCCACCTCGCGCAGGAATTCATAGGTGGTGCGCGCCGTGAAGTCCTGCTCCACATAACCGGGCGCATAGCCGGGGCGGACGAAGCGCTCCTCCAACTGGATCGGCAGATCGTCGCCCTTGTGCAGGATCACGGAGCCTGGCACCCGGCTGCCACGCGGCAGCCCCAGGGCATCCGCCGCCTCATCCGTGAGCAGGACGGTGCTGAGCGTGAGCACCTGACATGACCACTCCATGCCACGCTCGCGGATTTCCTCCGCAATGCTCTCGATGCTCGTCAGCCCCGTGCGCGGCTTGCCCTCCGCCACGAAAGTGCCGACGCCCGGCACCTTCCGGAGGCGCCCCTCCCGTGCCAGCTCCGCGAAGGCGCGGTTCACCGTGATTCGTGACACGCCCAGCATCGGTCCCAGCTCATTCTCGCTGGGAATCCGCGCATTTGTGGCCCATTCGCCGGAAGCGATGCGCGACAGCACATAGTCCTTCACCGCTGCATAGCGTGGCTTGGGCGCGTTTTCCGCACCACGCTTCGGCGCACCGCCATCCGGCATCCGGCTCAACCCGCCGGCGCCAGGCTCTTGCGATAGCCGAAAGCCTGGTCGAAGCGGTTCAGGATGTGTTGCCCGGCCGTGATCGGCTCGTAGCGTGCCTCGCTCTCGGGCGTTCCCAGCTCGCGTGGATCGATCACCGCGCCGAAATCGGGGTCGTGGAAGGTCGCGATCGACATCCGCTCCCGCCCGCTACGATTGATGACGCGGTGCGGCGTGGAGGCGAAGCGGTCATTGCTCCAGCGCCCCAACAGGTCTCCCACATTCACCACCAGCGTGCCGGGCAGGGGAGGGGCGTCAATCCAACCCCCGCTCTGCCGTTCCTTCACCTGTAGCCCGCCATTGTCATCCTGCCAGAGCAGGGTGATGCAGCCGAAATCCGTATGCGGCGCCAGGCCGAAGATGTCCTCCTCCGCCCCCACATCCTGCGGCGGGTAGAAGATGGCCTGGGTCCGTTGCAGCGGCTTGCGGTAGCGGGCCACGAAGAAGTCCTCGGGCAGGTCCAGGCTCACCGCCACGGCCCGCAGCAGTCGCCCGCCCAGCGTGTACATCGCGTCGAAATAGGCCGTCATGGCCGGGCGCAGCGCGGGTGCGAAATCCGGCCACTGGTTTGGCCCGCGCAGTGCCTCCCCGGCCAGCACCGCCGGATCATCCTCCGGCAATTCCAGCCCGATCGAGAAGAACTCCTTCCGGTCGGTATGCTTGGCACCCTCCATCAGGGCGCCGCCCATGGCGTGCCAGCCCCGGTGCAGCTTGTTCGCTTTCACCTGTGCTTTCTGCTCCGCCGGCAGATGGAAGAAGTTCCGCGCGGCCTCCACCGCCGAAGTGATCACCGCATCCGGCACGCCATGGTCCGACACATAGAAGAACCCGGGCCCCATGCAGGCCGTCCGGATCGCCGAGGCGACCTGCGGCACGGCGTTTGCTGAGCCGCGGTTCAGTCCCGAAACATCGATCACGGGAAGAGAGGTCGTGCCAGCCATCCGCGTCGCCTCCAATCCGGCCCAGGAGACAAGATGTTCCTTGCCAAGCCGGCGCGGCGATGCTCACGTCCATGACCTGTCATGTCAAGTTAAGCCGGATGGCGGAAGCAATCCGGCGCTGTAAATACTGATTGATGTCGCGGCCCCGCCACCAGCCACCCTGCAGGAGTATGAGGATGAGCATCACCCGTCGCGGACTCGGCGCCGCTGCCCTCGGCACCGGTCTTGCTGCCGCCTTTGTGCGACGCGCGGCCGCCAACAACCTGGATAAGGCGAAGAAGGCCGGTGAGCTGGTGGTGGCCACCGAGCTGCACTTCGCTCCCTTCGACTTCACCGAGGGCGGCAAGCAGACCGGCTTCAACTCTGACGCCTTTGCCGAGATCGGCAAGGAGTTGGGCGTGAAGATCCGCTTCCAGGATCTGCCCTGGACCTCCGTGCTGCCCGGCCTAGAGGCCAGCCGCTACGACCTGGTCGCCGGCCCCGCCATCATCACCAAGGCCCGTCTTGAGCGCTACCGCTTCACCGTGCCCGTCGCCGAGGCCACCGTGGCCCTGCTGAAGCGCAAGAGCGATACCAGCATCAACAAGCCCGAGGATGTGGCCGGCAAGCAGCTCGGCGGCGCCACGGGCACCGCGCAGCTTGCTCAGTTCAAGACCTTCGTCGAGAGCCTGCCCGGCACCACCCCGCCGATCCGCGAGTACCAGTCCTTCTCCGAGGCTTATGCGGATCTTGCGGCGGGCCGCATCGTCGCGGTGGCCAACTCGCTGCCCAACATTGCCTTCGCAGCCAAGCAGCGCCCGAATGTTTTCGCCGTCGTGCAGCCGCCCTTCGGCGCCAAGGCCTATTTCGGCTATATCGGCCGCAAGGACGATGACTCCGCCCCGCTGATGGATGCGGTCGACGCCGTCATCGTGAAGATGCGTCATGACGGCCGCCTGGCCGCGCTGCAGACCAAGTGGTTCGGCCAGACATTCGAGACGCCCGACAGCGTTCCTGTCCCGGCGGTCTGATCCTCTCTTGGACTGGACGTTCATCCAGGAGGCCCTGCCCCCCCTGTTGCATGGGGCGGTGGCCACGGTGGCGGTCTCGGCGGCCGCGATCCTCCTCGGCTTCGCGGCGGGGGCGGCCATCGCCGCCGCCGCCACTTCCGGCCTGCGTGGGCTGCGCGCCTTCGCCACCCTCTATGTCAGTTTCTTCCGGGGTGTGCCGCTGCTGGTGCAACTCCTGCTCGCCTACTATGCGCTGCCATTTCTTGGCCTGGACATCCCCGCCATCGTTGCGGCGGTGGGCACGCTTGGCCTCTGCTGCGCAGCCTATATGGCCGAGATTCTGCGCGGGGGCCTCGCCACGGTCCCGGCAGGCGCCATCGAGGCCGCGCGCCTGCTGGGCCTGACGCGCACGCAGACCTTCCTCCGCATCCGCCTGCCCATAGCCGCGCGCGCCATGCGCCCGGCCATCGTGGGAGAGGCGATCATGATCATGAAGGCTTCCTCACTCATTTCCCTGGTAGGAATCCTGGAGCTGACGCGCGCCTCCCAGGCCCTGGCTGCCTCCACCTTCATGCCGCTGGAATCCTACGCGCTGTGCGGCATCATCTACCTCGCGATCAACTTCGTCCTGATGGCCGTCGGCCGGGAACGTCGCCGCGTATGAATGTCGTGTCGGAGGCGCAGGCATGAGTGTTCTCGCCGAAACCCTCGGCGCCGTGGCGCACGGCCTGCCGCTCACGGTCGGCATCTGGCTCGCTTCTGTTGCCACTGGCTTGCTGGCGGGCGTGCTCATCGCCTGCATGCGCCATTTCGGTCCGCGCCTCCTGAACGCCGTGCTGCTCGCCCTCGTGGAGATCGTGCGCGGCGTGCCCTTCGTCGTACAGGCCTTCCTGCTCTATTATGGCGGCCCGTTCATCGGGCTGGACCTGACGCCTGTCGTCGCCGGCTGGCTCGCCCTCTCGATCTACGCAGCCGCCTATTTCAGCGAGGTCTTCCGCGGCGGCTTCCTGGCCATCCCGCCCGGCCATACGGAGGCCGCGCGCCTGCTCGGCCTCCGCACGCGCCAGACCATCACCCGAATCCTGCTGCCGGAAATGGCGCTGTCCGTCCTGCCGGCCCTCGCCAATCTCGCGGTCATCCTTATCAAGGAAACCGCCATCCTCTCCATCATCACCGTGCCGGAGCTGACCTTCACCGTCTCCGGCGTCGGAAGTGCCACCTTCGCCTTCGCGCAGACCATGACGGCGCTCGCCCTCAGCTATTGGCTGCTGGTTGAGCTGACCGCCTGGGCCGCGCGCCGCCTGGAGCGCGGCATTGCCCGTGCCACGCTGGGAACCGCCTGATGACCGCACCCTTCCTGCAGGCCGAGAAGCTGGAGCGCCGCGTCGGTGACACGCAGATCCTCGCCGGCATCGACCTCTCCGTGGAAAGGGGGCAGGTGGTCGGGCTGATCGGCCCCAGCGGCTCGGGCAAATCCTCCCTGCTCCGTTGCATCGCCGGGCTCGATCCGCTCACCGGCGGCCGCGTGCTGGTGGAGGGCCGCACGCCCGTGCCGGGCGACGGCACAATCGGCATGGTCTTTCAGCAGTTCAACCTCTGGCCGCATCTGACGGCGCAGGAGAATGTCGGCCTTGCCCTGCGCCTGGTTCGCAAGCAGTCCCGGGCCGAGGCCGCCGAGCGCGCCCGCGCCATGTTGGACCGTGTCGGCCTGCTGAAATTCGCCGATCGCCGCCCCGCCCAGCTCTCCGGTGGCCAGCAGCAGCGCGTGGCCATCGCGCGCACCCTCGCGATGGAGCCCCGCCTGATCCTTTTCGACGAGCCCACGGCCAGCCTCGACCCCGAGCTGACGACGGAGGTGCTGGACGTGATCCGCGGCCTGGCGGAAACCGGCATGACCATGCTCGTCGTCTCGCATGAAATGGGCTTCGTCGCCTCCGTCGCCTCGCGTGCCGTCTTTCTCGAACACGGCCGCATTCTGGTAGACGGCCCGGCCAAGGCCGTGTTCCGCGACGCGAAGGAACCACGCCTCCGCCGCTTCCTCTCGACATACCTGCAGCGCGTGGCCTGGGCGCCCGAGCCGGAGCCGCCAGCCTCGGCCACGACCATGTCGCGCCTTGGCTCCACGGCTGCATCCAGCGGCTTCGCCCTGCTCGACGCCATGCGGAACCCGCCGGGGGAGGGGCTGCCCATCACCGACCCGAGATCCGGCGCATGACGGCCCTCTTCCACGCGGCGCGGGCCCTTCTGCCGGACGGCTGGGCGCAGGACGTCACCATCGCCGCCGATGCCGCCGGCATCATCACGGCGACCAGCTCCGGCACCGTCCCACCGCCGGGCGCCGAGCGCCTGCGCGGTCATGTCATCCCCGGCGTGCCCAACATCCATTCCCACGCTTTCCAGCGCGCCATGGCCGGCGCCGCCGAGCGCCGTTCCCCCGCCGGCCGCGACAGTTTCTGGACCTGGCGGGAGACGATGTACCGCTTCGTCGCCCGGCTGACGCCGGAGGATGCCGAGGTCGTCGCCGCCCAGCTCCATGTTGAATGCCTGGAGCACGGCTTCACGCATCTCGCCGAGTTCCACTATCTGCATCACCAGCCCGATGGCACGCCCTATGCCGACCGCGCCGAGATGGCGTTGCGCCAGATTGCCGCGGCACGTGCGACTGGCATCGGCCTCACCCTGCTGCCCAGCCTCTATCGCCATGGCGGCATCTTCGGCGCGGAGCCCAGCCCGGGCCAGCGCCCCTTCCTGAACGACCTGGACGGCTTCCACCTCATCCTCGACCGCAGTGCTGCCGCGATGCGCGACATGCCGCATGCGCGCCTTGGCATCGCGCCGCATTCGCTGCGCGCCGTGACGCCCGCCATGCTGGCAGCCTTCGCCGGTCATCCCGGCCCCATCCACATCCACGCCGCCGAGCAGGTGAGGGAGGTCGAGGAGTGCCTCGCCGCCACCGGTGCTCGCCCGGTGGAATGGCTGCTGCACAACGCCCCGCTGGATGCGCGCTGGTGCCTCATCCACTGTACCCACCTGACAGAGGCGGAGAGCACGGGCCTTGCCCAGAGCGGCGCCACGGTCGGTCTCTGCCCGACCACGGAGGCTTCGCTGGGCGACGGCATCTTCGACCTGCCAACCTATGCAGGGGCAGGCGGCCACTTCGCCATCGGCACCGACTCCCATGTCGGCACCGCCCCAAGGGAGGAGTTGCGCCAGCTCGAGACCTCCCAGCGCCTGCGCTTTCTTTCGCGCTCCGTGGCCGCGGGCGAGGGCTCGCCCCATCCCGCGCGCGCCCTGCTCGATGCCGTGCTGAAAGGCGGTGCCCGCGCCGCCGGCGCGCCGCTCGGTGGCATTGCACCGGGCGCGCGCTGCGACCTCGTGGAGCTGGACGACACCCATCCTACCCTCACATCGCATGAGGGCGATGCGCTGCTCGATGCCTGGGTCTTCTCCGGCCAGACCAACCCCGTGCGCAGCACCTTCGTCGCCGGCAAGGCGCTGGTGCGTGAGGGCCGGCACCGCGACCGCGACGGCATAGCCGCCCGCTTCCGCGAAACCATGCGCCGCCTCGTCGCATAGCAGGGCCGGCGCTACCATCACGCAGCTCAGGACATGGCCCGATGCAGCGCCGCGCCCTTCTCGCCCTCGCCACCCTTTTGCCGGCCACGGTGCAGGCGCAGACCCGGCCGGGAGAAGGCTGGTCTCCTGACGCCCCGGTGCGCCTGGTTGTTCCCTTCGCGCCCGGTGGTTCGCAGGACGTGCTCGGCCGCCTTCTCGCTCAGGCCGCCGGCCGAATTCTCGGGCAGACGATCGTGGTGGAAAACCGAGCCGGTGCCGGCGGCGTACTGGGCGCGGAGGCCGTGGCCCGGGCCGCGCCGGATGGGCTGACCATCCTGCTCGCCACGGCCGGTCAGCTCACCATCGCCAAGGCGATTGGCCGCCACCTGCCCTATGACCCGATCGACGACTTCACCCCGGTGCTGCATCTCAGCGACAGCCCCGTCGCGCTGCTCGCGGCGCCGCAGCTCGGAATGTCGGATGCCGCCTCTCTGCTCCGCCTGGCACGGGAGGCACGGCAGCCGCTGCCCTATGCCTCCACCGGTGTCGGCACGAACACGCATCTTATCATGGAGGATCTGAAGCGCCGCGAGCACCTGAATATCGAGCACGTGCCCTATCGGGGCGCCGCCGCGGCCTTCAACGACCTGGCGGCGGGCCGGATCGCGCTGATGTTCGTCTCCGTTCCGTCGGTGCTTGCCGCCAGCAGCGCGCAGTTCCGCGTTCTTGCCGTCACCTCCCGGGAACGTTTCCCGGCTACCCCGGAGGTGCCCACCCTGATCGAGGCCGGGGTGCCGGACTTCGAGGCGAGCATCTGGACGGGCCTCCTCACCCCGGCCCGGACCCCTGCACCCATTGTGGCGCGTCTGGTGGAGGCGTTCCGCGAGGCCATGCGTTCCGACCTCCTCCGCCCAAGGCTGGATGGGCTGGGCGCCACGCCCAATGGCGGGGACGGCGCCGCCTTCTCCGCCCTGCTGCGTGCGGATCTCGATCGCTGGACGCGCGTTGCCGCGCCACTCGACATCAGGCTCGACTGAGCCCGGTCAGTGCTGAATGCAGGTCAGGAGAGCCTGCGCAACCGCGACCACCTGCTCCGATAGCAGGGCGCGCAGCGCGCTGCCCTCACCAGGATGGGTGGTCTCGCACAGGGCTACCACCTGCCGGATCTCCTCGACGGTGCAATGCAGAAAATCGGCTGGATCGGAGGCTTGGCTCATGCCCTCCTCCAGCACCCGCCGGACAGCATCGGCGATGAGATCTCGCGCCATCTCATCTCGCATCGATCGACTCCTTCTCCGGCCGGGCCGGTAAATGGGTCGCCGCGGCACCGTTCAGCCGCCACCGGGCCGTCGTTCCACATGATCGTGTCGGGAGAGAGGCGGGCACATCCCTGGGGGAACACGGCCGCGCGATGCAGCGGCCCGCCGGCCGCCAACTGGTTTCCGCTTCCTGCCGGATTCCGCCTAAACTACCCCGGCACGCCTGGAAGACCTGATGATGATCAAGCGCCGCGACGCCCTGCTTCTTCCCGCCGCGTTCGGGCCGGCCCTGGCCGCCCGGGCGCAGACCGCCGCGCAGCCTAGCGGCCCCTGGCCGAACCGCCCTGTCCGCATCATCCTTCCCGCACCCGGCGGCGGTGGCACGGCCGATACGCTGGCGCGCATCTTCGCGCAGGAAATGGAAAAGCGCGTCAGCCAACGCGTGCTAATCGACAATCGCGGCGGCGCGAACGGTAATATCGGCGCGCTTGCCGGGGCACGTGCCGCACCGGACGGCTACACCCTCCTCTGGTCCTGGGCCGGCACCCTCGCCACCGGCCCCGCCCTGTACAAGGACCTGCCTTTCGATCCGGAGCGCGACTTCGAGCCGGTCGTCCTGCTCGGCAATGTTCCTAATGTCCTGGTGGTGAATAACGAGCTCGGCCCGCGCACGCTGCAGGAATTCGGCGACTACGCCCGCGCCCATCCCGGCGCGATCAACTTCGGCTCCACCGGCAACGGGTCCTCGATGCATCTGGCCGGGGAACTCTACAAATCGCTTACCGGCACGCAGATGACGCATGTGCCCTACACTTCCCCGGCGGCGGGGGTGACAGACCTGCTCTCCGGCCGGATTCAGGCCATGTTCAACCTTGTTACCGGTGTCGCGCCGCAGGTGAAGGCCGGCGCGGTCACCCCCATCGCCGTGCTGGACGACCGTCGCTCCCCCTCGCTGCCCGATGTGCCAACCACGGCGGAGCTGGGCATGCCCGATCTCATCTTTGGCACCTGGTTCGGCCTCTTCCTTCCCAAGGGCTCCGATCCCGCCTTCGTGCGGCAGCTCAACACCCTGTCCAACGAGATCCTGCACGACCCCGAGGCGAAGGCGCGCTTCGAGCAGGCGGGGATGACCGCACTGGGCGGCCCGCCCGAGCGCCTGGCCACCCTGTTGCACGAGGAGATCGCCCGACACGCCGCGCTGGTGCGGCAGTCGGGAGCGCGGAACGAGTAGGGAAGGAAGCCGCCGCTAGGAAGCAGGCGGCTCCGATTCGCCAAGAGACTGCATCAGCCGGTTCGCATTCGCGAACATCGCGATGGAATGGATCAGGTCCAGCAATTCCAGATCGTCCATTCCCACTGCGCGCAGCGGCACAAGGTCGGCGGCGGTCACCGAGTCGGGCGTCAGCGTCAGCTTCTCGGCGAAGGTCGCGATCGCACGCCGCCGCGGGTCGCTCTCCGCCGCCGGCCCCTCCTCCAACACCCGCTGCATCGCCTCCTTCTGCTTCGACAGCTCCGCGAAGCGCCGGGCATGAACGGAAGTGCAGTACACGCAGCCATTCGCCATGGAGGTGATGGCGGTGGCGAACTCACGGTCTGCCCGCGGCAGCCCGCGCGGCGCATACATCACCGTGTTGAACAGCGCCCCGCGTTCCCCCAGGGATCCCGGATCATTCGCGAGCGTCAGGAAATAGGTCGAGCGCCGCTGAGCCGGCGGGCAGGCCTCCAGCGCCGCGAGTTGCGCCGGCGTTGCTGTCTCGGCCTCCACGGGCGGGATACGCGGCGTCCAGCCCACCTCTTCCAGGGTGAAGCGGGTCATTGCGCGGCCTCCTGCTGCATCGCGCGCAGCCCGGCGATCACCCGCACCTGGTAGGGCACGAAGGAGATCAGCTGCGTGATCGCCACGATGTCCCGCGGCGTGAGCCCCATATCGGAGAGTGCATCGATGGTCTCCTGCGTCACCGCTTCGGGCCGCGCCGCCACCACATCCGCGTACCGCAGCAGTGCCGCAAGCCGGCCTTCCATCGGCGCGCCGCTCAGGTCTTCCGCCAGCATGATCGTCTCCTCCGCGCCCGCCGCCTCCAGCAGGGCACGGAAGCGGGCCGCCAGGGCCTGGTTGCCCTCCCGCAGCGCCACGCGAAGCGCCAGCGCAGCGCGATCGGTATGGGAGACATTGCCGGGATCCTCCGGCATCAGCAGCTCGCGATAAGCGCCCTGGGCATGGCGCAGCGCCTCCGGCCGGCGTTGCCGCAATTCGGCCAGCGGCGATCCGGGGGCGATGCCCAGGATGTCGTCGATCAGATCATCCGGGTTCATGCGGCCTCTCCCCTGTCCGGCCATTCGTCGCCCAGAAGCTCCGGCGTGTCGAAGGCCACCAGCGTATCGAAATGGGTCTGCCGGTCCTCGACGAACAGGGACCGCGCAATGCCTTGTGCCAGCCGCTTCGCCCCCGCCGAAATGGCGGGAATATCGCCCGTCAGCTTCCCATGGCTCATTGTCGCGGGATAGTTGAAGACATGGATGCGCGCCAGCGCCGGGCAGGTGCCGGGAACCCGCTCCTGGAAGGAGAAATCCGGCGCCAGATCCGGCGAGGAGGACAGCTCCTCGCTCTCCTGCCCCTTCGGAGGGGTGAAGCGGTCGCGCCAGAGCCGGATATGCGGCGCGATCAAGGCCAGCTCCGGCCGCTCATCCAGCGCCACCTTGAAGCCAGTGGCGAAGATCAGGAAATCAACGACGAAGGCGCCACGGGGCGTCTCCACGCGCAACCCGTCCTCCTCTTCCCGCAGCTCCGTCACCGGGCTGGACAGATGCAGGCGCGCATGGGGATGGCGCGAGACGCGCAGCGTGCTGTCGCGCGGCGGCGGCGTCTGCTCCGATCCCGCATAATGCAGGAAGCGCCACTTCCACTCGTCCGGCAGCCCGGCGAAGCCATGCACCACGCCCTGGCTGCCGATGCCCGTGAACTTGTTGATTCGCGGCAGCGCCTTGCGCCGAACGAACAGGTCCAGCGAGGCCGCGCCCGCCTCCAGCGCCGTCGCAGCATTGTCCATGGCCGAGGCGCCCGCCCCCACCACCCCCACGCGCTTGCCGCGAAGCGCCGTGAAATCGATGGCTTCCCGCGAATGTGCCCAGAAGCGGCGGTCCACCCGCTGCGCCATGTCCGGCACGAATTCACGGCCCAGCCCGTCGCGGCCGGTGGCCAGCACCAGCCGCCGGCACAACATCTCCGGCCCTTCGCGCATCTCAAGAGCGATCAGCCCGTCCTCGCGCGGCCGGATCAGCGACACATCGGCGCCATTCTCCACGGGCAACGCCATCACCCGGCGATACCAGTTGAGGTAGTCCATCCACATCCCGCGCGGGATCTTCCCCAGCGTTTCCCAGGCCGCGCGCCCGTGCTGCGCCTCGAACCACGCCCGGAAGGTCAGGGCAGGGAGCCCCAGCGCCGGCCCCGCAAGCTGCTTGGGCGAACGCAAGGTCTCCATCCGCGCGAAGGTCACCCAGGGGCCTTCCTGGCCCTGCGGCGCGCGATCCAGCACGCGCAGCCGGTCAATTCCGTCCAGCCGCAGCGCCGCCGCTGCCGCCAGCCCAGCCATGCCCGCGCCCATGATCGCCACATCCGCAACCGGGCGCCCATCCGGCGCCCGGCGTTCCGGTACCCAGGGCTTGGCCGGCAGCTCCAGCAGTTCCAGATCCTGCCGCAGCCGTGCTTCCAGCTGGTCCAGGCCGCTCACGGCAGAGCCTGCATCCGGCGCTCCACCATCGCGCGCCAGGGCGCGCCCTCGGGCGCGGTGGCCAGCAGCGCCGTCCAGGCCGCGCGGGCCTGTGCCGGACGCCCCGCCTGGGCCTCCGCCAGGCCGGAGAGGAAGCGCAGCCCCACATGGTCCGGCGCCTTGGGCAGTGCCTCGGTCAGGAAGGAGATGGCCTCGTCCATCTGTCCTGCCTCGATCAGAACCTGCGCGCGCTGGGAGGCGAGGTCAGCATTGAAGCCGGCCTTCAGCGCCTCCCCATAGGCCGCAGCCGCTTCCGCGGGCCTTCCACGGTTCCGCTCCGCCTCGGCCAGCAGCAGCCAGCCCTGGCGAGTCTGGGGATTATCGGCCGGCATTAACGCCAGCCGCGCGCGCAACTGCGCCAGCAGCGCCTCGTCCCGCGCCGCCGCATCGCGCCGCTCCGCGAAAGTCGCGGAGGGCATTCCCGGCATCCCGTTCAGGAAATACACGGCGAGGGCGAGGACCGGCACGGCCACCAGCGCCGCGATCAGCGGTCCGCGGCCGCCGGCCTGCACCGGCGCAACCGCCGGCACCGCCAGCATGCGCCGCTGCACCTCCAGCAGCGCCGCCGCATGCGCCGTCTCGTCCAGCCGTCCCAGGGCCTTGTCCCGCTCCAGCTCCGCCATCTGGGCGCGATACAATGCGCGGTCGGCCGAGGCGCGATCGGTCACCCGTGCCGGGCGCCACACCATCCAGGCCAGCGGCAGCAGCGCCACCAAGGCCAGCAGCACGGCAAACAGCCAGGTCACGACTCTTCCTCCAGCGCCGCCAGCCGTGCGCGCTCCGCTTCCGTCAGCGGCGGCGGCCCGGACCGGTTCGACGCGCGCCGCCGCATGATGAACAGGGACAGCGCGCCGCCGCCCAGCACGATCACCGGCAGCGCCCAGAGCGGCGCCGTCACCCAGTTGAAGGGCGGCCGCAGCAGCACGAAGTCGCCGTAGCGCGCGTGTACGTACTCGCGCACCGTATAATCTGAATCGCCGGCCTCCACGCGCTCCCGCACCAGCCGCCGCAGGTCGCGCGCCAGGTCGGCTTCGCTGTCCTCGATGGACTGGTTCTGGCAGACCATGCAGCGCAGCTCGCGACCGATCTCCTGCGCCCGCGCCTCCTGCGCCGGATCCGGCAGCATCTCGGAAGGCCGCCCGACCGCCAGCGCCAGGGACGGCACCAGCAACAAGGCGAAGAACAGGGACCTCACGCGTATCGCCGCAGCAGCGGCTCCACTTCGGCCGAGAGCGTGTCCGGCATCATCGGCCCGGCCCATCGCCAGCGCACGATGCCACCGGCATCCAGCAGATAGGTCTCCGGCACGCCATAAAGCCCGTATTCGATCCCCGCGCGTCCCTCGGCATCCGCCACCAGCCCGGCGAACGGATTACCGTGGCGCGCCAGGAATTTCGCCGCATCCGCGGGCTTGTCCTTGTAATTGATGCCGAGGAGCCGCACGCCGCGCCGCTGCAGAGCAACGAGCTGCGGATGCTCTACCACGCAGGGCACGCACCAGGAGGCCCAGAAGTTCACGAGCACGGGCCGCCCGGGCGAGGCCAGCGCCTCCGGCCCGAAGCCCGGCGTGTCCACGCCCTCCACCGGCTGCAGGTTCACCCGCGGCGCGGGCTTGCCGAGCAGTGCCGAGGGTACGCCGCGCGGATCATAGGACCCGTCGCGCATTCCCCGCAGCATGCCCCAGAAGCCCAGGCCACTGGCCGCCACCACGCCAAGCGGCGCCAGGAACAGCGCGCGCCGGGGCAGGGACCGGCGGGGCGGGGGGGATGGCTGAGCCTCGCTCATGCCGCCGCCTCCCCGGGCGCCTCGGCAGCAGCCGCCGCACGGCGCCGCGCCGGCGCACCGATCCGCGCGCGCCGGTCGGAGAGCGACAGCGCGCCGCCCAGCGCCATCACCGCCGCACCCAGCCAGATCCAGGGGGCCAACGGGTTATGGTGAAGGCGCAACGTGGCCCTGCCATTCTCCTCTTCGCCCATCACGGCATAGAGGTCCCCCGTCAGGGTGGTGTGGATCGCCGCTTCCGTCGTGCTCTGCCGCGCCAGCGGGAAGTTGCGCTTCTCCGGCTCCAGCACCGTCACGGGCGCGCCGTCATGCGTGACGGTCACGGTGGCGCGCCGGCTCGTCCAGTTCGGCCCGACCACGTCGCGCACACCCTCCAGCTTCCACTCATAGCCGCCGAGCGAGATGCTCTCGCCCGGCCGTACCGCCGCCAGCCGCTCCGTTGCCAGGCCCATCCCGGCCATGCCGAGCAGGGTGACGCCGAAGCCCGCATGCGCCACCGCGCCACCCCAGGCCGCGCGCGGCAAGGCGCGGGCCCGCGCCCAGGCCGCCTTCGGGCGAGAGAAGAGCGCCAGCCGTTCCGCGATATCCGCCAGCGCGCCGAAAATCAGCCAGCAAGCCGCGCCGAAGCCCAGGGCCGGCAGAACCGGCTTGCCCTGCACCAGCCAGACCACCGCGATCACCGCGACAGCGATCAGCGCCGACCACCACAGCCGTTGCAGCACCGGCCAGGGGCGCGCACGCTTCCACGCCATGAGCGGCCCCGCTGCCATGGCCAGGATCAGCGGCAGCGCCAGCGGAAAGACGGTGGCCTGATAGAAAGGCGGCCCGACCGAGATCTTCGCCTTCAGGATCAGATCCGCGAACATCGGATAAAGCGTGCCCGCCAGCACCACCGCCGCAATGGTGCAGAGCAGCAGGTTGTTCAGCACCAGCGCGCCCTCGCGCGAGATCGGAGCGAAGATCCCCGTCGGTGCCAGTGTCGGCGCCCGCCAGGCGAAGAGCGCGAAGGCGCCGCCCACCGTGGCGAAGAGCAGCGCCAGGATGAACACGCCGCGCTCCGGGTCATTGGCGAAGGCGTGGACCGAGTTGAGGACGCCCGAGCGCACGAGGAAGGTGCCGAGCAGCGACATGGAGAAGGCGAGGATCGCCAGCAGGATCGACCAGGTCTTCAGCGCCTCGCGCTTCTCCACCACGATCGCCGAATGCAGCAGCGCGCAGCCCGCCAGCCAGGGCAGCAGCGAGGCATTCTCCACCGGATCCCAGAACCAGTAGCCACCCCAGCCCAGCTCGTAATAGGCCCACCAGGATCCCAGCGCGATGCCGAGCGTCAGGAAAGACCAGGAGGCCAGCGCCCAGGGCCGGACCCAGCGCCCCCAGGCCGCGTCCACGCGCCCCTCGATCAGCGCCGCGATGGCGAAGGCGAAGGTCACGGCCGTTCCGACATAGCCGAGATAGAGAAGGGGAGGGTGAAAGGCCAGGCCGGGGTCCTGGAGGACCGGGTTCAGCCCCTGCCCGTCCGGCGCCGGCGGCCAGATTCGCGTGAAGGGATTGGATGTGGCCAGGATGAAGGCAAGGAACCCCGCCCCGATCATCCCGAGCACCGACAGCACCCGCGCCCGCAGCGCCCCCGGCAGCCCGCGCCCGAAGCCCGACACCGCGGCGCCGCACAGGGCCAGGATCAGCACCCAGAGCACCATGGAACCCTCATGGTTCCCCCAGGCGCCCGCCAGCTTGTAGAGCATCGGCTTGGCCGAATGGCTGTTCTGCACCACGGCCGAGACGGTCGTGTCATTCTCCGCGAAGGACCAGAGCAGCGCGGCGAAGGCTGAGCCCACCGCGATCAACACGCCCAACGCCAGGCCGGGGCCCGCGGCCATCAGCCGCGCATCCCCGCGCTGCGCCCCCCAGAGCGGCAGAACGGCCTGCGCCAGCGTCAGGGCGAGCGCAAGCGCCAGGGCGAAATGCCCGATTTCAGGAATCATCCACCTGTCCTGGCCGGGGCCATCGTGTTCCAATCACCCGCCGGGGGCGCAGCGCCCTGGGCCGGGTTCCAGTGGCCGCTGCGCTTCAGCGCGTCCATCACTTCGGGCGGCATATAGGTCTCGTCATGCCGCGCCAGCACCTCGGCGGCCTTGAAGCTTCCGTCCGGCTGCATCCGGCCCAGTGTCACCACGCCCTGTCCCTCGCGGAACAGGTCCGGCAGAACGCCGTGATAGGTGACGGAGACGGTATTCGCCCCATCCGTCACGCGGAAGCGCACATCCGTCCCATCCCGCACCACGCTCCCGGCCTCCACTAGCCCGCCGAGCCGGAAGGCCCGCCCATCTATGGGCATGGAAGCCGCGATGTCGGAGGGCGAGCGGAAGAACACCAGATTGTCCTGAAAGGCCGTCAGCGCCAGCGCCGCCGCCCCACCCAGCCCCAGCCCGCAGAGAAGCAGGATCCAGAGCCGCCGCCGGCGGCGAGAGGCTGCCAGCCCGAGCCCGCCCTTGCGGGGAACCGCCGCGACGCCGCTCATCCTGCCCGCTCCAGCTCTCGCAGCCGCCGTGCTGCCGCCCGGTGCCGCCAGGCCGCGCCGAGTGCCATCCCGCCGAAGCCCAGCGCAGCCAGCATCCAGGCCGCGACCACATTCATCCAATGTGCGCTCATCGCTTCACGCTCACGCCGGTACCGCTTCGGCTGGCGCCCGGTCGGCCTCGCGCGCTCGGGCCAGCTCCAGCGCCTCGACCCGCCGCTCCATCACCGCCGCCCGCACCCGCGCCAGCACCAGCGTGGTGAACAATAGGGTGAAGCCCAAGGCGCAGGCCAGCAGCGGCCAGAGCATCGAAACATGCATCCCCGGCGCCGCCAGCCGCGCCACGCTGGCTGGCTGGTGCAGCGTGTTCCACCAGTCCACCGAGAATTTCACGATCGGCAGGTTCACCACCCCAACCAGTGCCAGGATGGCTCCTACACGCGCACCGCGCTCCTCATCCTCGAAGGCGCGTGTGATGGCCGCATGGCCCACCCAGAGGAAAAAGAGAACAAGCACGGAGGTCATCCGCGCGTCCCAGGCCCACCAGGTTCCCCACATAGGCCGGCCCCAGAGGCTGCCGGTCGCCAGGCACAGGGCCGTCACCATCGCGCCGACGGGCGAAAGCTCCCGCGCCGCCAGATCGGCCAGCGGGTGCTTCCAGACCAGGCCGAGCACCGAGGCCAGCGCCAGCCCGGCATATCCGGACATGGCCAGCCATGCCATGGGAACATGAACATACATGATCCGCACCGTCTCCCCCTGCTGCCAGTCGGCCGGGGAGAGGAATAGGGCCCAGCCCGCCGCAGGCAGCAGCACCGCCAGCGATGCCCCCCAGAGCCAGGGCATGAGCCGCGCCGTCGCACGCAGGAAGCGGCCCGGATTAGCGAAGCGGTGCAGGAGCGGCGCGGGAGAGGTCAGGGGAGTGCGTCCACGCGGTGATCAGGCCCCGGCTCGCGCCGGGGAGGGCGGCCCGGGTTTAGCGCGCCCTGGCCGACACTGGAATTACCATGGGTGACAATGCGTCACACCAGACACCGACGCCGGACATAGGGCCGAAATGGGGTTGCAAGGAAGCATGCACAGGCCGCTGTGCTACTTCTTTTCAGTGGGGCTGATGCAGCTGGGCAGACCGTTCGGCTTTTAGGACCTGGGTGGCTGCCCCAGGTAAGGCAGCTCAGTTCAACTTTCTGTGTACGGTGAATACAACCTATGGTATTGGTGGCGCTGCCCGGGATGCTGCCCGGGGTTGCCGCCGGGGATTTTCAATGCGTCGTTGGGCGTGGTTCGGCCCTGGATGGGGACAGGGGCTTGCCGTTGCCATGGTCTGCGCCTTGATGGGCATGGCGGGCTCAGCGCTGCTTCTGCGTTCCGAACGCCAGCGCCTGCTGGACGAGGCAGGCACGCGGCTGGCCAGCTTTGCTCAGACCATGGCGCAGCGCCTCGATTCCGGCCTCGCCGCATGGGCGCATGACGTGGGTATGCTGGCTCGCTTTGAGGTCTTCGAGCGCCGCACCCCCGATGCCGCCCTGGCACGCCGCCTGCTGGAGGACCTGCGTGGCCGCTCCCCGACCTTTTCCTGGATCGGCTTTACGGGCGCCGACGGCCGTGTGATCGCCGCCACTGGCGGCCTGCTGGAAGGGGTGGATGTCTCCGCTCGGCCCTGGTTCCGCCCCGGCCTTGCCGGCCTGTATCTGGGCGATGTCCACCCGGCCGTCCTGCTTGCCAAGCTCCTGCCGGAAGACCAGGGAGGTGGCGCCGACGCCTATTTCGTCGATGCTGCGGCCCCGGTCCACGCCCCGGACGGGACGGTGCTGGGCGTGATTTCCGGCCATCTCACCTGGCGTTGGGCAGCGGGGGTCCGCAGTGAGCTGATCGGCCTCTCCCCCTGGCAGCCTGCGCCCGAGCTGCGCGTGCTTGGGTCTGACGGCACGGTTCTGCTAGGCCCTGAGGGCGAGCGCGGCCGGCCCTGGGCCCAGACACCCCGGCCGGACGGCTGGGAAGAAGCGACGCTGCCCGGCCGGGCCCCGTCGATTCTCGCCTTCGCGCGGGCGGATGGCGCCCCGGACCATCCGAATCTCGGCTGGGTTGTCGTCGCGGAGCGGGACCGCCACGCTGTCCTGGCGCCCCTTTGGTCCTTCGGCGCCTGGCTCGGCCTTGGCACGCTGGGGATTGCTGCGCTCGGCGGTCTTCTGGCGGGCTGGAACGCCAGCCGCGTCGGTTCCGCCATCCAACGCGTGCTGGGCGGTGCTGAGGTCAGCGACGTCACAGGCCGGTTGGAGCAGTTGCGGGATCAGGCTTGGCGCGACCAGCTGACCGGCCTGTTGAACCGCGCCGGCTTCGATGCCTGGCGCGAGGCGCATTCCGACCGGATGCGGAGCTGCGCCGTGGTGGCCATGGATCTGGACGGCTTCAAGCCCGTTAATGACCGCCATGGCCATGCCGCGGGCGATGCTGTGTTGCAGGGGATTGGCCTGTGGCTGCGCCAGAATACCCGGGCGAATGACGCCGCGGTGCGCATGGGCGGTGACGAGTTCATCCTATGCCTGCCTGGCCCGCCGGAGCAGGTGGAGCAGGCGGCGCGAGAAGTCGGAACGCGGCTGAACGCCGCCCTGAACGAAGGCCTGCCCACGCCCGCCGGTCGCCTGCGCCTCGGTTGCAGCATCGGTATCGCCTTGTTGCCGAAGGACGCCACCGATATCGATGCGGCGATCTCCGTGGCCGATGCGGCGCTCTACATGACCAAGCGCGAGAAGCCGCGTGTCAGTGACCGCGGCCAGTCCGGGCACGTGCTGCAGCCGGGGGAATAGTCCGTCTCCGGCAGGCATGCCTCACAACGGCGAGGCGGCCTCATGGTGCCGCCTCGCCGCCTGGGCGCCGCCGTCCGGTCACCATGGTCTGATCCTGCACCGCAGCAAGGAGAGGGCCCCCGCGCTTGACGCCGCCTCTGCCCGGCCATTAGCTCCTGTCCGGCCAGATCAATGTTTTCCTCCTGAAAACAAGATCTTGTTTTGGAATCGAGGAAGCGGCGGATGGCGGAGCAGGAGCCGGTGAAGAGCAGCGTTGAGAATGGGCTTGCCATTCTCCGGATCGCCAACCCCCCGGTGAATGCGTTGAGTGCTGGTGTACGCGGTGGTTTGTTACGGGCGCTGGAGGCTGTGGGGTCGGACGGGTCGGTTCGGGCCGTTGTTCTGGCGGCGGAGGGCCGGGCCTTCATTGCGGGGGCGGATATCAGCGAGTTCGGCAAGCCGCCTGTGCCGCCGAGCCTGCCGGAGGTGGTCGCGGCC